>JALSQY010000402.1 GCA_026985035.1 Methylothermaceae bacterium | reverse complement strand
CTCAGATGGTCGGCATGGGCATGGGTCTCCAGCAGCCATTCCACCTCAAACCCTTGCTCTTGAACGTACTCAATAATTTGATCGGCGTATTCGGTGCTGATCCTGCCCGCGTTATAGGCATAGTCCAGTGCGGAGTCGATAATGGCACAACGCTTGGTTTCGGGACACACTACAACATAACTGAAGGTATCGGACTGGGCATGGAAGAAATGATGGATGTAAGATGAAGTCATGACACATCTCCTATTAGAAATTCATAAAATTACATGCGGCTCAAAAAACTTTTTTCAAGTAAGTGACGAAATCAAATCTTTCATATGGCTTAAAAAATCCATCATTGCCGGTACCATATCATCTCGCTGGCGGAACAAAATATAAAAAGCCATTGCGATCACAAACCAGGCAAACCCTTTGCGCAGATGACGGGGATGGAGTCTGTGGGCAAGCCAACTGCCGAGAAACGACCCAGCGACTGCCGAACCTGTCACCACCCCCGCAAGGGTGTAATCGACGGAAACATGGCTGAGATAGCCAACAAAACCCGCCGCGGATTTCAAAGCAATCACCAGTAAGGAAGTACCAATGGCCAGATGCATGGGCAAGCCTCCCAGCAATGTCAACGCTGGTACTACTAAAAAGCCGCCACCCGCACCGACCAAACCTGTCACCGCACCGACCACCAGACCATGAACGATAACCTCACCCAGGGGGATGCAGTCAAGGCAATCACCAGGGTTTCTCGGTTTCTCGACTTTTTGCCCGTTGCGTAACATGGCCCAGGCGGTGGCGAACATAATCAAGGCAAAGGCTGCCAATAAAAGAGGCGATGGGATAAAACGGGCGGCCCACCCCCCAAGAAAGGCACCTACCATACCAGCCCCCCCAAAAATAAATCCGACCCGCCAACTCACCGATCCCCGGCGGGCATGTTGGATCATGGCGACAGCGCTGGTAACTCCAACCACTAACAAGGAAGTGGCAATGGCCTCTTTAGCGGGCACGTCTAGGGCATATACCAAAATCGGCACGGTTAGAATAGAACCGCCACCGCCAAGTAACCCCAAGGTCAAACCGATGAGCAAAGATAATAATATTGCCAAGATCATGTTTTGTTCCTAAATCTCAAGACTTTTTCGGGCTGCTTTACTTGGCTTAATTGTAGGGGAAGGGCGCCAATATTACAAAAACATATACTTATATAATAGTATATATTTATAACTTATAGGAATATTTCTATAAAGACCGAGACTATCCAATTTTGGCGCATCAACTGTCAGAAGAAATTAGCCGGCTTTTACTCGACGCTTACAGCTCTACAAAACCAGCTGATCAGCGTAGCTGAAGGGGTAGGAAAAAAGAATTTATCTTGGCGGCAGTGCTAAAACCACTCGGTTTCGCCCTTCAAGCTTGGCTTGATACAAGGCCTGATCGGCGCGTTTGATGGTACGTTCATAATTCAGCTCACCAGCGCTAAGCGCCACCCCGCAGCTCACAGTCAATTGGACGGCACCGTCACTGGGAACTGCTAAAGGGGTGGCTTCCACTATTTTGCGGATTTTTTCCGCCACCAACATGGCTGTGGCTTCTTGTACCGCCGGCAACAATACCAAAAATTCCTCACCGCCGTAACGGAAAACAAAGTCGCTAGTACGGACTTTTTCCGACAGCAACTCAGCAAAGCGTTTTAAAACCTGGTCTCCGATATCATGGCCATATCGATCATTGACAGCCTTGAAATGATCCAGGTCAATCAACAAAATGGCGTATTGCTTGTGCGTGTAACGTGATTTGCGGCTCTCGAAATTCAACACCGTCGCCAAGTGACGGCGGTTAAACAAATGGGTTAAAGGATCCTTGCGCCCTTCGATTTCTGAAATTTCACGCGCCAGTTCACAGAGCAACCAATCGGCTCTTTTTACCAGCTCCTCAAGCAGCGCTATTGTCTCAGTATATTCCTCTTCATTTTGCTGTTGACTTTGCTGTCTGGTTTGCTCCAACAGGCTGTCTATCTCTTCACATGCCTGCACCAAGGTATCCAGGGTTTGATTTTCTGGAAATAATAGGGGTGCCTTATGTTCCAGCCACAGGCCAATCTCGGATTCTCTAAGTGGCACAACAGAATTGCCTTTCGAGCGCTTGGCGGTCCTCTGGTGCATGGCGCTCAACTGATGGGTAAACCACATGAGCAATTTATTGCGCATTTGCTCGCAGACTAATTGCAGATTCTCGGGCGGAATGCTCATCCGCATCCGTTGCAACTCGGAGATCATATCCCCGTGTTCTTCATTATAGCTTTCGGCAATGATTGCCAGAATCAGATCAATCAACGCATCAACATAGGACACCGCTGACAAACGCTTCGATTCTTCCAACTCCATCAGCACTTGGATGATCTCTTGCTTGAGCATGCGCAGGCCCAGCAGAAAAAGCGTCAAAGGAATGTCCATTTCTGCGTGTATTCGTCCCAAACGCTCCTGGAATTCTAAAAATTCTTGACTGGTCTGGGTATGGGGACCATAAAAAGTAAAGGAAAGCCAAGCCTTGATTCCTTGACGCAAACGCTGATTTATAACTTCCGTGGTCAAAAATTCCTTTGCCTGAGGATGTTTGAGCAAACGCTGATAGAATCCTGTAACAATGTCATCGCTGTGTTGTTTTAAGACTGGTTGCAAGGTAGAAAAAACTTCCACGCTATTTTCCCAGAGGTTGAGCAACTCCTTGTGATGTATCTCAACCAGAGATTGGAAAGGGGGTTTCATTCGATGACTAAGCGCAAGAAATGAAAAATGTTAGCGGCAAGAATATCACAATCAATTTTTTTGTCTTGTCAAATATTACCTGATTTTTTTGATGCCAAATGATCTGCCCAGCGGGTTGTTTCCGGCAGCTTGTAACGGGTGACACAGGCGAGCACCCACTTAACGGCGCTCTCCACACCTATTCGATGGCCAGGGGATACATAAATTGGCTTGACGTTGGCCCGGGTCCGGACTACAGCGCCAATCATTTCCTTCCCGACCCAAAGGGGCACCCAGGCACCCTTCTCCTCCGGAACGGAATCATGGGTTCCAATCAAACGGGTTTTTCCAACGCCAATGGTGGGATGATCCAACAACACACCTAAATGACTGGCAATACCAAAACGGCGCGGATGGGCAATGCCCTGGCCATCGCACAATATGAGATCTGGCAATTGCGGCAGCTTCTCCAAGGCTGTCAAAACTGCAGGAATCTCCCGAAATGACAAGAGCCCCGGAATATAAGGGAAAGTCGTAGGTATTTCCGCCAAGGCTTGGATTTGCAGATTGAGAACAGGAAAGTTCAAAACCGCTACCGCTGCCCGGGTAATTGAACCTTTGTCCTTGAAGCCGACATCCACACCGGCAACGGTTTGGATGACCTCGGGCAAATCGTCGTCTAGCTTTACAAAATGCCGCAACCGTTTTTGGATTGCGATGGCTTCTGCAGGAGAAACATCCCAGGGATGGGCGTGGTGGAGCTTAAGTTTGGCGATTTTGTTTGGCCTCATCCCACAATGCATCCAGATCTGGCAATGGGGTTTCGGCCATGGTTTGGCCGGACTGTTCCAAGCGCTGTTCCATATAGCGGAAACGGCGGCCAAATTTCCGATTACTTTCACGCAGGGCGGTTTCGGGGTGAACCCCCAGATGGCGGGCAAGATTGACCACGACGAATAGCAAATCCCCCACTTCCTCTTGGATGTGCTGGTCATCGTTTTCTGCGACGGCCTCGCGTAATTCAGCCAACTCTTCCTCTACTTTGGAGAAAACCGGTGCTACCTCCGGCCAATCAAAACCGTGACGGGCTGCGCGGTTTTGAATTTTTTCCGCTTGAATCAGGGCCGGCAACGCCACTGGAATATCCGCCAATAGGCTATTATCTTCCTTAAATTTACCTTTGGCTTCGCGTTCGGCCCGTTTGCGCGCCTCCCAGTCTTTTTTGCGTTCAGCATCCGATGTGTACTCCACCCCTGCAAACACGTGGGGATGACGGCGGACCAATTTGTCGCATAGGCGATTGACTATTTGAGTAAAGTCAAACATTCCCAGCTCTTCAGCGATGCGGGCATAAAAGACCACTTGCAGCATTAGATCCCCTAATTCATCACACAGATCATCATAGTCGCCCCGTTCAATGGCATCGGCGACTTCGTAGGCTTCTTCCAAGGTGTGGGGGATCAGGGACTCGAAGGTCTGCCTGCGGTCCCAAGGGCAACCCGTCTTTGGATCGCGCAGTTGAACCATGATTTCTAGCAAGCGATCAATCCCAGACATTAGAAATGATAACCGTAGTTATCCCAAAACCGCTGGCGGAATTGCGTCATGGAAAAACTGTGGTTTTGTGTGCCGGCATGTTCCACCTTGATTGCCCCCATCAAGGATGCAATAGCGCCAATGGTTTCCCAATCGTAATTTTCCAACAGGCCAAAAATCACACCAGCCCGGTAGGCGTCTCCGCAACCGGTGGGATCAATAACCTGTTCCGCCTTGACTGGGGGAATATGAATTGGCTGGCGGTCGATATAGACTATCGAACCTTCCGCTCCCTTGGTGACCACTACTGCATCCACGTTGTCGGAAATCAATGCTGGACTTAGGTGGGTTTTTTCCTGCACCAGCTTAGCTTCATAATCGTTGAAGATGGCCCAATTCGCCAGCTCTATGAAACGTAGCAATTCCTCTCCTTCAAACATGGGAGTACCTTGGCCCGGGTCGAAAATAAAGGGAATTCCAGCTTCATGAAATTGCTCGGCGTGCTGAATCATTCCGTCCCGGCCATCTGGGGCCACAATGCCAATTTCAATCCCGGCATCTTCTGGCACCCGATTTTCATGGGCAAACGACATAGCGCCTGGATGAAATGCGGTAATCTGATTGTCGGCTAAATCCGTGGTGATATAGGCTTGCGCCGTGTAGCAATCTTCTACCACTTTAAGATAACGTTGATCGATTTGGCACTTTTCGAGCCACTGCCGGTAAGAGGAAAAATCTTTGCCTACTGTCGCCATGGGCAACGGTTCTTTGCCCAGCAATTTGAGGTTATAAGCGATATTGCCAGCACAGCCGCCAAATTCCCGGCGTAGCTCTGGCACCAAAAAGGCGACATTCAAAATGTGAACCTGGTCAGGAAGAATGTGATTCTTGAAATAATCAGGAAATACCATAATGGTATCGAAGGCCATGGAGCCCGTAATCAGCGCAGTCATCTTTTATCCTTGGAATTTATCGAGCAAAATCAACCCCCATACAATCAGGGCCAAAAAAATAGCCAGCAAGACGCTGGCGGAAGCGATGTCCTTGGCGTAACCGGAAAGTTCATGACGCTCGGGGCCAATCCGGTCCACAACCGCCTCCACTGCGGAATTGAGGCTTTCAAAGATGGGAATGACCCCCACGCTCCCTATTAACAGCGACCGTTCCACGCCGTTGTCCCCCAACCACAACGCAACCGGAAAGGCGATAATAAAAACCCAGGTCTCTTGCCGGAAAGCTTCTTCATTGCGCCAACAAACTTTCATGCCAGCAATGGAATTTTGAAAGGCGGCAATCAGTCGTGGCAGACCTTTAAGCCCTGGTTCCCCCATTTATACTCCTTTACGGCGATTCAAAGGATGCATTTTAACGGAATTCATTGGATTCCGTCATATTCGATGCAACCTATGGGAATCAAACAAGTAAATAACTGGTTAGCGGAGCGTACCCAGCCTACAAAAGATGAAAAGAAATTAACGGTTATCTTCCTCAACTGCTCCATAGAGCTGTTCCAGAAAATCGGGAATGGCGCTCACCACCCGATTCCAACTGGGAATGAAAGGGGTTTCCATGGGGTTTTCTAAAAATTGCTCCCCCGCCAACCAGACATTTTGGGCAAATAGCTCTACCATTCTTTCCTCACTGTGGCGGTCAAAAGTAAGGCCATTTATTCTTGCCTCACTATAGTAACGATCGACGAAATCCAACCCCACCCGGTAGTAAGTTGCCTTAAGGGTACGGAAGGTTTCCTGATGGAACACACACCCCATGGTAGCCAATTTGCGGTAAAGAGATTTGGCGATATCCATGCTCATCTTCGCCAACCCAGCCTCTGGGTTGTCTTCAGAGACTGGCTGATGTTTATGATCGTAGCTATCTGCGATCTCCACTTGGCAAAAGTGACTGTGGGCTTGATTTCTATGGACTTCGGACAAGACGCCAATTTCCAGCCCCCAATCACTGGGAATCCGGATTTCCCGCACCACATCCACCCGCATAGAGAACTCTCCGGCCAAGGGATAGCGGAAGCTATCGAGAAACTCTAGGTAATCCAATGGACCAATGAGGGTCTTAAGAGCCCGCACCAACGGTGTGAGGAGCAGACGAGTCACCCGGCCGTGGATCTGATTGCTGGCCACACGATAATAATATCCCTTGCAAAAACGATAGTTAAGAGCGGGATTGGCAACCGGGTAAAACAAACGCGCCGGCATTTCCCGACTATAGGTCAAAATATCACAATCGTGCAAGGCAATAACATCAGCCTTTCCCGATGCAATCACATAACCGTAGCAATACCAAACATTGCGGCCTTTACCTGGCTCTTGAGGTGCCAGTCCCCTTAGAGACAGTTGATTATCCAATTCCCGAAGCCGTGGGCCATCGTGCCATAGAATCCGATGGGGTTGGGGCAATTTGTCAAAAAAACGGCGGGCATAGTCAAACTGAGAGGCATCAGCACGATCAAGGCCAATAATAATCTCACTTAAGTAAGGAATTTTTGCCAATTCTTCCAATATCGCCGGCAGAGCATCCCCTTCTAATTCAGAAAATAAAGAGGGCAGTACCAATGACATGGGACGTTGGCGGGAAAATTCCATTAACTCCTCTTCCAATGCTTCAATAGGCCGCTTGGATAGACGGTGCAGACTGGTAACCACACCATTTTGAAAAAAATCCCCCATCGCCGTGCTCCTTTACTTTATCTTTTTATTTCTCTGTTAACTTCATTACGCTACCAAGTTTAATTTTCCCCTAATTTCAATTTACCTTAAACAAGAAAATGTTGTTCTGACATTTTCCAGTGAATTCAACCAACTCGATCAAACACCAATATTTACGATCCAGCAAATAAAAAACCCCCGCTAGTGGCTACTGGCGGGGGTTTTGGTTTGGGTGCCTGGCGGTGACCTACTTTCACGGAGGTTGCCCTCCACTATCATCGGCGATGCGCTGTTTCACTGCCGAGTTCG
>JALSQY010000401.1 GCA_026985035.1 Methylothermaceae bacterium | reverse complement strand
ACCTGCCGGGGCAATCGCGACCGCGATGGTATCTTTGTGAACGTCCAGTCCAATGAAGGCGACGTAATCGGCTTTGGGCCGTCCTTGTGTGATGGTGTTCAGTGCAGTGGCGGTTTCGACTTCAGTTGCTTGTGCGTTAAACTCTTTCATGACCTGTCCTCTCAAGTATGGCTCTGTGTTAGGGATTCCATCTCAACATAATCCACGTTTGTTGAGATGGACAGGTCAAACATGATGTCTAAAGGGTTATCTCGGTTAGTACCCATTACCCATAAATATAGACGTACAGAAGGGGGCTCTTTTGACAGATATGAAAGAGTGAATCGAACCAGGGAGTCTCTGATTAAGTCAGAGGCTCCCTCAGCACATGGATGTACTGCAAGTCAGTCACTATAAGTGATTGACTTTGCGAGAAAAACAAAATTTGTGCTCCAGATAGCTAAGCAGTGTCAAAACACAGCACTCCAAGGCACCCAGATGGGTAATTTCAAACCCGTGGGTATTATCGGTAGGAAAAGCCAGACAGGCGGCCCGGGGGACGTGGCCGTTTTTCATGGCGATGGAGCCGTCGCTGCCAAAGCCTGCCAGCACGGCGTATTGCACTTCGATCCCTACCTTGGTAGCGGCTTCGGCAAGCTCCCCGTTGAGGGAATCATCGTAAACCCCGTAACCATCTTGGGAGAGCAAAACCGGCACATCTTCCCGGCCAATGGGATATTCCGGGGATCTGGGACAGATTTCCAGGGCAATGAGCACGTCGAGACGCTGAGCGAAAGTGAAATACTGGGCGCCGATGGCGCCGACTTCTTCGTTGGCGGTGGCTGCCAACAATACGTGATAACGGGGTTGTTTCAAATGTTCGGCCAACAGGGTCAAAATGGCAAGGGAAGCCCGGTTGTCCAGAGCATAACTGGCGATATGATCACTTCCAAGCAGGAAAGGCCGCTTGCGGTGGCGGCCCACCACGCCCCGGGTGCCGGGACGGATACCTGCCCGCCGGAGGTCATCGGTGGTCTGTTTGGTCTCGATCCAGGCATTCTCCCACTTCAGCGGTTGGTCATTCTGGAAACATTGCTGGGGGGATTCGTGGGAGACGTGGCGCGAGCCGAAGCTGAGGATCCCGGAGACGGTCTCCCGGTCGCCCAGTAGATCCACCACACCTTCCCCGTACACCCAGGGAAACGAGCCGCCCAACTTTCTCGCTTGCACCCTGCCATCGGGGTCGATGCGCTTGACAATCATGCCGATCTCATCTTTGTGGGCGGTGATGGCCACGGTGGAGGCATTGGGGTCCGCCGCTTCGATGCGGGCAATCAGATTGCCGGCGGAATCCTGCTGGAATTCGAGACCCAGATCTTGCCAGCGCGCCATCAGCCAGCGGTCAATCTCCGATTCGTTGCCGCTGGGGCCGTGGCACATAACCATGGCTTCGAGGTCCCGGAGCAAGGTGTCACGCATAATGAGCCACCATCCTGACCACTTTTCCTTCCCCGTTGAGCACCATCATTTCCGCCGCCCGCGCGCCGTTTTG
>JALSQY010000400.1 GCA_026985035.1 Methylothermaceae bacterium | reverse complement strand
CCCAACCCGGATATCTTGTGCAACAAGCATATCAAGTTTAAGGCTTTCCTCGATTACGCCATGGACCTGGGCGCTGAATATATCGCCACGGGCCACTACGCCCGGGTCCGGCGCCGCTTTGGCCGGTTTCAATTACTTAGGGGCGCGGATGGCAACAAGGATCAAAGTTATTTTCTATATGCCATCGGTCAGGAAGCCCTATCACGAACCCTCTTTCCTATTGGCGATCTCGAAAAGGGGGAAGTGCGTGCTATTGCCAAACACTGCGGTTTTCCCAATCACGGCAAAAAAGACAGTACCGGCATATGTTTTATCGGCGAACGCAAGTTCCGGGATTTTTTACAACGCTATCTGCCAGCCCGGCCTGGCACCATCGAAACGCCGGACGGAGAAACCATCGGCGAACATTTAGGGTTAATGTACTATACCCTTGGCCAACGCCAGGGATTGGGCATAGGCGGGCGGGCAGGCGCCAATCAAGCTCCCTGGTATGTCCTCGGTAAGGATTTGGAGCGCAATGTCTTGATTGTCGGCCAAGGTCACAACCACCCAATGCTATTTCATAAGGAATTGGAAGCAGGTCAGCTGGAATGGCTAAGTGGCATGGAACCTTCCTTGCCCTTGCGCTGCACAGCCAAAATCCGTTACCGCCAAAAGGATCAGCCGTGTCAGATAATTCGTGATGAGAAAAACATTTGCCGGGTGATTTTTGATCAGCCCCAACGCGCTATTACCCCCGGCCAATCCATCGTTTTTTATGATGCTGAGATCTGCCTGGGCGGCGGCATCATCGAATCTGTTGGCTGCCAAGAAAAGCCAGCCCTTACAGCACTGGAAACCTAAACGCCCTTTTCACCAAAGTCACTGAGCAATTATTTTTTATCTAAGGAAACCGATGAAATCACTTACCGCACTTTCCCCCATAGATGGCCGCTATTGTGACAAAAATGACGTATTGCGGCCGATTTTTAGTGAATACGGCTTGATTCGCTTTCGCGTCCAAGTGGAAATCCGCTGGCTAGAAGCTTTGGCGGATGAGCCGGCTATTCCGGAAGTACCGCCGCTTTCCCCGGAAGCCAAGCATTTCCTCGAACAAATACTACTGGACTTCTCGGAAGCCGAAGCCAGCCAAATCAAACATATCGAGCGGACCACCAACCACGACGTCAAAGCGGTTGAATATTTTCTCAAGGAAAAAGTCAACCAACTGCCGGAACTGGCCAAAATTTCTGAATTCATCCATTTTGCCTGTACCTCGGAAGACATAAACAACTTGGCTTATGGGCTGATGCTTAAAACCGGGAGAGAGGAAACCTTGCTGCCACTGATCGATGAATTAGTCGAAGAAATGCGCCGCCTGGCCCATCAGGCCGCGGCAATTCCCATGTTATCGCGCACCCATGGTCAGCCTGCCAGCCCGACCACCCTGGGAAAAGAGGTAGCCAATGTCGTTTTTCGTTTGCAGCGCCAACGCCAACAATTGGCTGATGTAGTCATCCTCGGCAAAATCAACGGCGCCGTGGGAAACTACAATGCCCATACCGTGGCTTATCCAGAAGTGGACTGGCCGCTTTTTGCAAAGCGCTTCGTCGAAAAGCTGGGTCTGACCTGGAACCCCTATACCACCCAGATTGAGCCCCACGATTATCTGGCTGAGTTTTTCGATTGCCTGAGCCGTTTCAATACCGTTCTCATCGATTTCAACCGCGATATTTGGGGTTACATCGCTTTGGGCTACTTCCGCCAAAAGACCATAGCAGGGGAGGTGGGTTCTTCCACCATGCCCCACAAAGTCAACCCTATCGATTTTGAAAATTCGGAAGGCAATCTGGGGCTGGCCAATGCGGTTGCCCGCCATCTGGCGGAAAAGCTGCCTATTTCCCGTTGGCAAAGGGACTTGACCGACTCAACCGTTCTGCGCAATCTGGGAGTAGCTTTGGGTTATACCCGGATCGCCCTCCAAAGCACGCTCAAAGGCATGGCCAAGCTGGAGATTGATGAAAGCAGGCTTGCGGAAGACCTGGATGCCAATTGGGAGGTCTTGGGCGAGGCCATTCAAACCGTGATGCGCCGTCACGGCATTGAACAGCCCTATGAAAAATTAAAAGCGCTGACACGCGGGCGCCGTATCGACAAAACGACCATCCAGGAATTCATCGTCCAATTAAACATCCCCGAATCTGCAAAAGAGCGGCTGCTGGCGCTCACGCCGCAAAATTACGTGGGTTATGCAAAAAAATTCGCTGAAGATATCTAATCTGTGAACCTTGTCACAGTTAAATATCGCCATTGTGCCAAACTTTAGACCGTGGTTGTTGCGAAGATGGCGGTGATTCTGCCCTCTACCCCCCTCCTCCCTCCCCGCCATCGGCGGCAACCTAACCCCGAGATGCACCTGGAAGGTGTGACTCGGGGTTTTTTTATTGGGACACCCGGCTCGAGCTAACCATGCTGAATCTTGTTTGGACCGGCATGTTCCTGATTGCTTTTCTAACCGGCCTGATCCAGTTTTTCTTCTTGGGGGACGGCGAAGTCTTCGGCCGCATGATCAACTCACTGTTCACCATGGCCAAAACCGCCTTCGAGATCTCCCTGGGGCTGACCGGAGTTTTGGCGCTGTGGCTCGGCATCCTCCGAATAGGTGAGCAAGCGGGGTTGATAACTATGTTGACCCGGGGGTTAATACCATTGTTCAAGCGTCTGCTTCCCGATGTACCGTCCAATCATCCGGCATTGGGCGCGATTACCATGAATATGGCCGCCAATGCTCTGGGCCTGGATAACGCCGCCACCCCTTTGGGCATTCAAGCCATGCGTTCCCTGCAATCCCTGAATCCCCATCCAGAATCTTTGAGTAACGCCCAAATATTATTTTTGGTCATCAACACTTCGGCGGTAACCTTAATTCCAGTTACCGTTTTTACTTACCGCGCGCAATTAGGCGCCGCCAATCCCACTGATGTGTTTCTGCCCATTTTGCTGGCGACCTATTGTTCCACGCTGACGGGTTTACTGGCAGTCATGATGGTACAAAAAATCCGCTGGTGGGACCCGGTAATTTTGGCGTATGCCATCGGATTCAGCGGCATTGTCCTGGGAGCGGCATTATGGCTGGCCCATCTCGATCAGAACACTATGCAAAAGCAGTCCAGCTTGATCGGTCACAGCTTGTTGTTGGGATTGATTGCACTCTTTTTGCTGGCTGCCCTGGGGAAAAGAGTGAATGCTTATGAAGCTTTCATCGATGGCGCCAAGGAAGGTTTTCAGACCACCGTAACCATCATCCCCTACCTGGTGGCCATGCTCGCCGCCATCGGCCTTCTGAGAGCCAGCGGCGCCATGGATTTGGTAACTCATGAGCTACGTGATATGTTGATCAAGCATTCGCTGGACGCCCGCTTTATAGACGCGCTTCCCACTGCCTTGATGAAACCTTTCAGCGGCAGCGGCGCCCGGGCCATGATGATTGACGCCATGCAAATCCATGGCCCGGACTCACTGGCGGGACGCATTGCTTCTATCATGCAAGGCAGCACGGAAACCACTTTTTACGTGTTATCGGTTTATTGCGGCGCGGCAGGGATAAAAAATATTCGTCATGCTTTGGCTTGCAGTCTGCTGGCAGATATTGCAGGATTGACGGCCGCTGTTTTGATTGGCTATTGGTTTTTTGGATAGAGAATGATGCAAGTCGCTTTTGAAACCTTGGGATGCCGCTTGAACGAAGCCGAATCAGAGGCTTGGGCCCGCCATTTCCAGTCGGCCGGAGGCACAGTCGTGCCCATTCATCAAGCGGATCTGGTGATTGTCAACACCTGCGCTGTCACCACCGAGGCGGCACGCAAGTCCCGCCAGCTCATACGCCGCATGAAGCGGCAGAATCCCGCAGCAAAAGTGGTAGTCAGCGGCTGTTATGCAACCCTGCATCCCGGCCAGGCCGCCCGTGAACTGGGGGTTGATTTGGTGGTACTGAACCAGGACAAGGAACGGTTGGTGACCCTGGCCCAATCACTTCTGGAAGACACAGGCCGGACTGCGCCACCGCTGGATAATCCAGCTCCCTTCAAACGCACCCGGCAAAGAGCTTTTATCAAAGTCCAGGATGGCTGCCGTCACCGCTGCACTTTTTGCATCGTTACCGTTGCCCGGGGCGAAGAACGCAGCCGCCCGATTGAAACCATCGTTGACGATGTCCGTGATCTTCATGCCCAGGGTTACAACGAAATAGTCCTCACTGGCGTTCACTTGGGAGGTTACGGCAGCGATTTGGGATGCTCCTTGGTAGAACTGCTCCGAGCACTGCTGGAGGAAACAGAAATCCCAAGGATTCGCTTGGGATCCCTGGAGCCGTGGGAACTTTCCGAGGCTTTTTTTGAGCTGTTTCAGAACCCGAGACTGATGCCCCACCTGCACCTGCCTTTGCAAAGCGGATCCGATGTTGTGCTCAAACGCATGGGACGGCGCTGCCGGCGGGAAGATTTTCTCAAACTGGTGAAAACCGCGCGCCGGTATGCGCCGGATATAAACCTCACAACGGATATAATCGTAGGCTTTCCAGGAGAAAGTGAAGAGGACTTTTTGCAAACGAAGCATATCATCGAAGCAATCGGCTTTTCCCATGTGCATATTTTCCCTTATTCCCCCCGGGAAAGCACACCTGCCGCCAACTTTCCCGGCCAAATACCTGCTGAAACCAAAAAAAACCGAAGCCACCAGTTGCATGTATTGGCGGCGGCACTCAAACAGTCAGCCCTGCAACAACAAATCGGCAAAACCGCCGAGGTTTTGTGGGAAGGGGCGAAAGGAGAAAGCGCGGCCAGTTTTTATGGTTACACCCGGCATTATTTCAAGGCCCGAATTTCTGCTCCCGGCAACCTGGACTTATCGAATACGATCTCGAGAGTCCGGGCGACCGCAGTTGACCCAAGCGGGACTTTCTTGTTATGCGAACCGGCTGAATGATGTGCCCGATCAACGGCGGGCGTCGATAAAATAAATCGTGGCGCCAATGACCGCGGCTGGTGGTATCAGTATATTGAGCAAAGGGACACCAACGCCTAGCATAATCAGCCCTCCCAGGCTCAGTGTTCCCAACCTGGCTTGGGCAAGGATCTGGCGCTGCTCAGGGAACAACAACCCATGGTTTGCCAAGGGATAGGCGGTATATTCGAGCGCTAGAAACCAGGCATTGAATATCAACCATAAAAAAGGCGCGATTAGATTCAAACCCGGAATCACGGAAAGCAATCCCAACGGAATCAGACGGACGATGAAATAGCCTAGACGCCTCAATTCGGCGGTCATTTCCCGAGCCATGGCTTTGAATAAGCGTGTTTCTGCCGGGCGTGGCTCATCACCTGTCAACAATACTTCTGTTTGCCAAGCCAGTTTGTCATAAAAGGGGGAAGCGAGCAGATTGGCCACCAGAGTAAAACTGAAAAAGGTAATCAGAATGAAAATGGTTCCAAACAGTGGCCACAACAACCACCGCAACCAATCCAGCCATGCTGGAATGAGCCAACCTAAAAAATCGGCAAAGAAATAGGAAGTAAGGGCAAAAGCGCCCGCAAAAAGAAAAAAGTTGATCGCTAACGGAATCAGTACAAATTTGCGCAATTGAGGGTGGCGTAATAACCCGACCCCTCGAGCAAGGCAACGAACAGCATAGACCGGGCTGTTCAGCTTTTTAAAATCGTAACGGTCAGAATTTGGCATAAAGCGATATCTCCAGACAAAATAACTATTGTAAACGGTGGTTATCTTGTCCGGTGAGCTAAACGCTTCGTATGCTGGTATCAGGCAGCCGCTTTCTGCATAACAGAGCCGGACATGAGTTCTGAGTAGCCGATTAAAGTATTTGTCCGGGAAAACATTTGATGAACCATCGGGGAACGTTCCGCAATGCCGTCAAAAGCGGTTGCTATTGTCGCCAGGTAAGGATACCGGATTCCGCGGTGCTCACAAGGATCGCCGATGATATCCATATGCATGCCCATGTTGCCAACTACACGCATGATCGAACGCCGGCACAAAAACAACCAATAATCGATACCATTTTGTTCGCTGTATTCCTTGACTGCCCGTATAAGTCCTAGTAGTACCTCGGGTTCACTCACCGTTTCCTGTGCTTTATCAGAGCCGCGGCGAAAAGATTTCAAAATCGACAAGCGGGACAGCTCGGCAAAAACCTTGCCGTCTATCTCATGCCCTTCCAGGGAATAATCCGTCAACCTGGAGATGGGCAAGTCATCTGGTTTGCCAATGACAAGACGGGCTGTCGCCACCCACTCCCCTGAATGTTTATTTTGAATGATAAAATGAACGGACCGCTGATCATATTCATCGATTTCTTGCTGGTCATTGAACACTTCCGCTGGTTCGAATTTCTTTTCCAGGCAGTACACTTGATAACGCAAATGATAATGAATAGATTTGCTTTCCTCTGTATCGGCAATTACTGCTTGATAACGTGAATCAAACATCACTGGGGCCTCCCTTCAAAAACCATTTTTGCTTAACATTGCATGAACCAAGCAGTTTATATGCCAATATTTTGGCGCCAGCTATAGCTAGAAATTACAGGCTACTTGGACAGAGATTTTGGTAATCTTGACGCCAAAAGGTGACGCGCTCCCAGCCTTATATTACAACCAATTGATTTTATTAAGAATAAAGCGTCGCTAAAAAACGACGCTCAAATTTGTGAATGATTACTTCGTGTCAGGAAATCGACATACTTGTAAGCTTCCATTTATACTTTTGTTTCTCGTTGAAATAGCGACATCTTCAGGATGAAAGTCATAGAAATTGCACAATCGGGCGGGCCGGAAGTATTACGCCTTTCCGAGCGTCCCTTGCCAAAACCCAAACCAGATGAAGTTGTGATTAAGGTTCGCGCGGCTGGCGTTAATCGCCCAGACATCATGCAACGCTTGGGGCTTTATCCCCCACCAGTCGGAGCCTCTGATATTCCTGGGCTGGAAGTTTCAGGAACTATCGCGGCGATTGGCAATCAAGTCCAGGCCTGGAGCGTTGGCGATACTGTATGCGCATTGGTCACTGGCGGCGGTTATGCTGAATATTGTGTGGCAGCGGAACCTTTGTGCTTACCCATTCCCAAATCACTCAACTTGATCCAGGCAGCGGCGCTGCCAGAAGCCTGCTTCACCCTCTGGGCAAATTTGTTTGAAAAAGGCAAACTTGGCGCCGGAGAAAGCGTACTGATTCACGGAGGCACCAGCGGAATTGGCACCATGGCCATTCAATTGGCTAAGGCGCTGCGACGGGCAGAAATTTACACGACCTGTGGCAGTGACAAAAAATGTCAGTTCTGCA
>JALSQY010000399.1 GCA_026985035.1 Methylothermaceae bacterium | reverse complement strand
CCGGCAATTGCGGGTGTGCTTGCGTTGGCAGGCAAGCGTTGAATAAAGTCGTAAAACCTGGCTGAAAAAAGAGGTTTTATTTGACGATAACCATTTGATTTTGATACATTGCGCGAGGCTCCCATCGGGGACCAGGTTGCCAACCATGCACTATTTATCATTCATGAAGGGAGGATTTGATGTCTACATTCAAGATACTGTCTAAAAAACTCAACCAGGCCATTGCCGGTTTTACCGTGGTGGCGGGCTGCCTGTTACCGGGGGCCACCCAGGCAGTCACTATTGGGCCATTGTCACCGCCACCTGTGACCATCTAGGAAACCTTCGATCCTTCGCAAGGACAAGGGGAATATACGGTTTCCAACCAATCCGGCAGTGGTATTTATGCGTTTTTTGTAGGGAACAACCTGGCCACCGGCGTGGGCAAGAGCGAGCAGGCCCCGCCCAGCTGGACTGGCGCAGTGATTTCCAGGAGTGATTGGGAAAACGGGAACATCTCTTGGTTTGGCTTTGGGGATCTGGCGAGGATTGGCCCAGGAGGGTGGACCCCGCCGGACACTACCCAATTGTCCTGGGACAGTATTTTTGGTTCCGATTACTTCCAGGCGGCGGGTTACTGGAGTGATGGTTTTGGCGAGATTATTCCGGAAGCTATTGCTGACGGCGAGACGCGAGGGGGATTCCTGTTTTACTCGCAGGTGCCTGCCTCGCCATTCGTGGCATTTGATTCAAGCGGCGGTATTGTTGGCCAGGGTGCCACATCGGTGGTTCCCCTTCCCCCGGCTGTCTTACTGTTTGGTTCGGCGCTGGCGGGATTCGTGGGTTTGAGGAAACGGCAACGCTAAAACCAAAGAGCAACGGCCTAAGGTGCCTCTGATTAAGTCGGAGGCGCCTTAGGCATAGGGAGGTGCCGCCAAAATCAGTCCCTGTCAGGGATTGACTTTGTGAGAAAGACAAAAATCGCAATTGTTGTTTTTCGCTCTCTGAACCAGCCAGGGATGACTTGTTCAGAGGCTCCCTACGGCCGGGGGTTGCTGGCATTATAGGTGAACCCCTCATCCCCTATAATCAGGGGTGTCGCATTTTGCGACTTGGAATCGGAAAAGTGCGATTTTCCGATTCCGCCATTTTCAATGGCTTACGACCATTGAAAATGGCGATGCATCCCTACATCGCAGAGGGTGTCGCCTTTTGCGACACCCTCTAATCGGGGATGGGGGGCATCGCTTACTCGGTGACTACGAGCTGCGGCCGTTGGCTGGCATTGGAAATTTCCCGGGAACGGATTTGGAACAGAGCGCGGGAGGTATTGGCATTGATGATGGCAAAGCTTGCTTCATTGATGCCTTGTTGCCGTAATTGCGCAATATATGCGGTTACATCGAAATCCATGGCCGTGTAATCGGTATTCACAATCTGCCGGGTCCCTAGCAAATTCCCCGCTTGTGGCTTGTTATTCCATACAATTCCGGTCTCGCTCCAATGATTGTCGGTAACACCATATAGTTGGGTATCGATTGCGCCGGCGCTGGTCAGCTTGGCGGTCAGGCGCAACGTCGCTTGTTGAGGTGAAGATGGCAGACTGGAAATATCAAACTTTATAAAAGCCTGCCGATTGTAATTGACTTTGCTTTTTTTGGCTTTCAGCTTGTCCAGGTTACCGTAGTTTTGGTCGGAATATATGCCGTCTCGCACATAGGCATCGGCGATGGCTTCGAGAATCCGAGTCTGGCCGCCATTGCTGTTTGGGGTGACTTCAAAGTCAATGACGCCGTTGGTGCCGGCTGTATCGTTAAAAATCAACAATCCAGAGGCGCTGGTAGCAAAAATACCCAGCAATGATGCGTTTTTAAACACCTTATAATCAGTGGATGGGATCAAGTTACCTACTTTGTAAGTCACCTTCTCAGCCGCATCGGAAGCGATAACAGACCATTGCCTGAGCGTGTCATCCCAGAGGATGTCAAACACATCCACGGTGCCGGTTTTGGGTTGGACGAAGAACGCCAGTGCTTGTACTAAAGATTTGGAGCCGATTTGCCCATAATTGAGATCCATGGCAGCGCCGGTTGGCGTGGCTACAGTCACCAGGCTGTTTTCATCGGGCAGATAAATGCGATGGGCCGGATTTTGCACTGTGGCCGTAGAAAATGCATCCAATTTGATCACCACATCGTTTTCTGTGGTGACGATGGTGCGGCTGTTTATCTGATCGCTGCCGTAGGTTTGGATGGTCGGCAGTTGGGAGTAAATATTATTGCGTAATTCGTTATCCACCCCCCGTTCCAGCTTGAATTTTCCCGGACCTGTAAAGGTATTGTTGACGAAAGAATTTTGATCGCTGTCCCGCAAACGGATACCCACCTCGTAATTTTCCACCAAGTTGTTGCGGAAAATATTGTTGCTGGGCCGGCCGTTGGTGGTGGCGGGAATATCAGAACCTTGGTAGAGATACAAACCGTATTTGACGCTGTCGGTAACGGTATTGTTTTCGATCAGATTGTCATGGCTCCCTATGGAAAGGCGGATGCCGTGACGATTGCGCCGTACTTCATTGTTTCTGACAATATTGTTGTGGCTTTCAAACAAAACGATTCCTGTATCCCGGTTGTCGGTAACGATATTGTTCTCCACGAAGGAATCGTTGGTATCGCGGTGAAGCATGATGCCGTGACGGTTGCGTATGGAGGTATTGTTGCTGATTACCAGGTGATCGCAACGCTGCGAACAAATGATACCGTGATTGCCATTGTCATGGACGAAATTATCGGTGATGACGAGGCTGTCGGAATCGTCGTGGGGATCGATGCCATAGGATTCGTTGAAGGCCACTTCGTTGCCGGTAATGTTCATCCCGAAAGCGCCATAAGTGTAAACACCCATATAGTTGTGATGAATATAGCTGTTTTGGATATCACCATAGACATCGGTGGTATCGAAGGTTTTGCCCAGTACTTTCCAGACCAGTCCGTAGGATTCTCCGGCAAGGTAGCCTAAATAACGCACCTCACTGTCGATGATATTCATTGTGGACTCGTTGGCAGTGCCATCCGGGGCCATCCGGGAACGGACATGAATAAATGCCCGTCCATCGCTGGTATCGCCGTCAACGGAATTTGTGTTTTCGTTCCACGAGGTGATCAAAGTTTCCCGGACATCTATCGTTCCCCATTCAGCGCGAATGTGAATGTTGCCGAAATTTCCAGGACTGGCCAGCCGCAGTTCATCCACATCACCACCGATGGAACTGCCGTGCAGATTCAGTCTGGCGCCTTCCTTGAGGTGCAAACTGGCCCGCAACATCCACACGTGATTTGCGGGATCCACCTGTTCGAGCACCTCCGGCAAACCCATGGTATTGATGTCGCTGAGCGTACAGGTGACAGGTCCAGTGACATAGAAAATGCCGGAGCTACTGGACCATTTGAAATTGCTGCTGTCACAGGCATAAATACTCCAAGAGAGAAGCCCAAGACAAACAATGCCGCTTTTTAAAAACAATTGTTTGATAAAACAAGACATAATCTTCCCCGTCATGCATTATTTTGTTGTTAATCGGCGTATTTTGAAATTTTTTGCCGGGCGGAATTGATTTGCAGGGCAATGGCACGACTGCCGTTTTTCCCGGTTTGAAGCCCCTCTTCCTCTGGGAGAGCAACCGTGTTTCCCCCTCACCCCCCGGCCCCTTTACTCCTGGCATCCTGCCCTCCGCACTTACGGGCCGAGCTATGCGCGTTCAAATCCGTTTTTGACGGATTTGTCCCGGTGGGAGGGGGGAATTGGTTCATGAGATTGCCCTGAATCGATTCGTCGACCTTTCAACCTAGTTGTGATAGGAGATATCCTACACGAATGGTTTCTGGTCTTACAAACAGAATGAGTGGATAAGAAAACCCTCATCCACTGATATAAAGTCAATGAATAAGGATCAATCAGCGGGGATTTAAAGCTTGCTGATTCTCTGTTTTTGTTCTTCCAGCCGGGACAGGGCGGAGCGCATTTCCTCCAATTTTTGGCGCTCTTTGTTGACCACGGCTTCAGGTGCTTTTTCCACGAATTTCGGGTTTTTTAATTTTCCCTCCACCCGGGGCAGTTCCTTTTTGAGTTTGTCGATTTCCTTGGTCAAGCGTTGCAGTTCTGCCTCCTTGTCAATCAAACCCGCCATGGGAATCAAAACCTTCAATTCATCCACTAAAGTGATGGCCGATTCCGGCGGGGTTTGGTGGTCCTCCAGCCACTCGAAGGATTCGACCCGGCCGAAGCGTTCCAGCCATGGGCGCCAACTTTCCACCCGTTGGCGGTCTCGATCCCGGCCGTGTTGCAACAGTACCGGCAGCGGTTTGCCTGGCGGAATATTCATTTCGCCCCGGATACGGCGCAGACCGAGAATAAACGTTTGCAGCCATAAAACTTCCTGTTCGCTGGGCTTGTGGATCAAGGCGTCTTCCAGGGCCGGGAAAGGCTGGCGCATAATGGTTTCGCCTTCAATCCCGGCAATGGCCTTGGCCTTCTGCCAGATTTCTTCGGTGATAAAAGGAATAATCGGGTGGGCGAGACGCAGAAAGGCTTCCAAGACTTCAATCAGGGTGCGCCGGGTTCCCCGTTGCTGGGCTGGTGTGCCTTCCGCCAGGGTAACCTTGGCCAGTTCCAGGTACCAGTCGCAATATTCATCCCACAGAAATTCATAAATGGCGGTGGCCGCCAAATCGAAACGGTAGTTTTCGATAGAATCGATAGCGGTTCCCAAGGCGTGTTGGAAGCGCGATCGAATCCAGCGGTCGACCTGGGTGTATTCGATTTCACCGCCGTCGTAGCCGAGGTCTTGGCCCTCGGTATTCATGAAGACGTAGCGGGACGCATTCCATAGTTTATTGCAAAAGTTGCGGTAACCTTCTATGCGGCCCAGATCGAAGCGGATGTCACGGCCTGTGGTGGCCAAGGCGGCGAAAGTAAAGCGCAGGGCGTCGGCGCCATAGGAGGGAATGCCATCGGGAAATTCCTTGCGGGTTTGTTCTTCAATTTTTTGGGCCATCTGCGGCTGCATCAGGCCCGCGGTGCGTTTTTTGATCAGTTCTTCTAGGGTGATGCCGTCAATCAGATCCAGAGGATCGAGAACGTTGCCCTTGGACTTGGACATCTTTTGGCCGTGGGCGTCTCGGACCAGGCCATGAATGTACACATCGCGGAAGGGCACGTCGCCCATGAATTTGAGCCCCATCATCACCATGCGGGCTACCCAGAAAAAGATGATGTCAAAACCAGTCACCAACACGCTGGTGGGGTAGAAGGTGGCAAGTTCCGGGGTCTGGTCGGGCCAGCCCAGGGTCGAAAAGGGCCAAAGGGCGGAAGAAAACCAGGTATCTAGGACGTCTTCGTCCTGTTTCAAGGGGCGGTTGCCGAGATTGAATTTTTGCCGTACTTCCGTCTCGCTGTGGCCAACGTAGATATTGCCTTCTTCGTCGTACCAGGCGGGAATCCGGTGTCCCCACCAGATCTGGCGGCTGATGCACCAGTCTTCGATATTCTCCAGCCATTGGAAATAGGTTTTGCTCCAGTTTTCCGGAATGAAGCGGATTTTGCCTTCCTTGACGGCCCGCATGGCTGGCTCTGCCAAGGGAGCGGCCTTGACGAACCATTGGTCAGTGAGATAAGGCTCGATCACAGCGCCGCTGCGGTCGCCACGGGGTACCTTGAGGACGTGGTCTTCGACCTTTTCCAACAGCCCCTGTTTTTCCAGCGCTTCAACGATTTTTCGGCGCGCTTCAAATCGGTCCAGGCCTTGATAAAGAGGCGGGCCGTTGTCGTTGATTTTGGCATCAGGCGTGAAAATATTGAGTGCCGGTAAGCCATGCCGTTTACCCACCTCGTAATCGTTGAAATCGTGGGCCGGGGTGATTTTGAGACAGCCGGTGCCGAACTCGGGATCGACGTACTCATCGGCAATGATGGGGATTTCACGTCCACTGAGGGGAAGTTTGACCGTTTTCCCGATCAGATGGCGATAACGCTCGTCGTCCGGATGCACGGCGACGGCCACATCTCCCAGCATGGTTTCCGGGCGGGTGGTGGCAACCACCAGATAACCGGAACCGTCGGCCAAGGGGTAGCGGATATGCCACAGGTGGCCTTTTTCTTCTTCGGCAATGACTTCCAAGTCGGAAACCGCCGTATGCAGCACCGGGTCCCAATTCACCAGGCGCTTGCCCCGGTAGATCAACCCTTCTTCGTAGAGCTTGACAAACACTTCGCGCACTGCGCGGGAGAGTCCTTCATCCATGGTGAAGCGTTCCCGGGACCAGTCCACCGAGGAGCCCAGCCGCCGCAATTGGCGGGTAATGGTGCCGCCGGATTGGGTTTTCCACTCCCAGACCCGCTCAATGAATTTCTCCCGCCCCAAATCATGGCGGGTTTTTCCTTCTTGCGCCAAGAGCCGTTCGACGACCATTTGAGTGGCGATACCGGCGTGGTCGGTCCCCGGTTGCCACAGGGTATTGTTGCCGCGCATCCGGTGATAGCGAATCAGGCCATCCATGATGGTGTCTTGAAAGGCGTGACCCATATGCAAACTGCCGGTGACATTGGGGGGCGGAATCATGATGCAATAGGGTTCGCCTTCACCGGAAGGGGCGAAGTAACCCCGTTCTTCCCAATGTTTATACCAGCGTTGTTCTATTGCGTGAGGGTCGTAGGTGGTTTCCATGTCATCAAACGGCATTGGTTAAATAAAATTGCAAATTCTATCATTGAAAGCGGTGTCTAATCTAAAACCTTTCGATTTGGCGGACGATGAGCGGCTAGGGCGAGAAAAAAATATCTTGCCCTGAGAAATCCAGCAGGGCTTTATTCGGCGTTTCCCTGGTTCGGGCACGCCGTTTGGATGGTTGCGATTCTTTTGGCAGTGGCGGGATGAGTGGAAAGGAAATCGGGAATGTTCGAATCGCGGTTTTGGCCCAACCGTGCAAGGATTGCCTGCAAAGGTTTCGTTCCAATGCCATGGGAGCAGAGATAGCGGCTGGCGAATTGGTCCGCTTCTGCTTCGAACCCCTGGGAGTATTGGGCTTCCACCAGTAAAGCAGGCAGGGCGGCAATCAGGGAGCTGGAGGAGGAAAGATCACCGGTCACCAAAATAATCATCAATGACAGAAAGGAATCCTGGATGATGCGCCGCAAGGCGTGGCGGTGAATGACATGACCGACTTCGTGGGCCATGACGGACAGTAATTGTTCGTCATTACCGGCTAGATTGACCAGGTCGTCGGTCATGACAATCGTGCCCGATGGGAGGGCGAAGGCGTTGGCGCCGATCTTGTCGCTGTGGCGGAAAAATAATTGGAAGGGGTAGTCCCCGGCT
>JALSQY010000398.1 GCA_026985035.1 Methylothermaceae bacterium | reverse complement strand
CGTGCCAAATAAATATAACGGCACTTATAGTAACCGTTCACGAAGCCACACCAGCAAGCGATTTCTGCTCCGGAATCGGCAATCTGAACGTTACCTGGCCTTGCGTGATCCCCTGGGTACAAATCGTTCTTAAGGTTTGATAGAGATTAATGCCCAGCCTTCGGCAGGTTTCTATGACCGATAAAATCATCGCGCGATATTGCGTTCCCCGATGGGATTGGCTGAAAAAGCTGATTTTTCGCCAGATCACATAAGGACGCAGCGACCTTTCGGCGGCATTGTTGGTCATTGCGATACCGGGATGCTCCAGAAATGTCCAAAGCCTGGGAGAATCCTTTAGCAGTTTTCGACAGCTGTTACCGGTTTTGTTTTTGCCGTGTATCAGAGCCGTTTGTTGCAGTTGCTTTTCAAAGGTCGTTCGAAGTTTCTGGAGTCGCTGTCGATAGTGAAGACTTTGATAGTCGCTTTGTTGCCAGCGTTTTCCGTTACGTACGACTAATCGGGCGAGTCTCAGCAGTTTCTGACCATCTTTGCCAGCGCGTCCATGCCGTTGGGCAATTTTTTCCAGGTTTCGAATGATGTGCGCCCAGCAATATTGGTGCTTGTCAGCCGCATAGTCGTTATAGGCACCGTGACGGTCAGTGACAAGGACGCCATCAAATGTTCCGAGCAGTTCTTTAGCGGCACCTTTGCCCCGGGAATAGTGAATCAGAAACCAGGCCGCTTGCGGGGTCGAGAGTGACCAAAGCCAGTAGGTGCTGCGATTCCGATAATGCCGGGTTTCATCGGCATAGCCTAAGTCCGCCTGACGGACAACCTCGCCAATCTGATGATAAACGGGCAGCAGCCAGTCATTGAGTTTTTCCTGACTTTGGCTGATGGCGCCTAGACTGAATTGAAGATTCCATTGTTCAGACAGCAGATCTTCTATTTGGCGTAAGGTCAGATGATAGCGGCCATTGAGCAGGTTAATCCAGGCAATCAGCCCCGGTCCCATCTGGCCTTTGGGCACCGATTGCGGGAGTTGAGCTGTATGTCGTTGCCCGCAGCATTGGCATTGACCGGTGTAACGCTGGAATTCGGTCACGGTGTAGTGGACTTCGGGCAGGTCAAACACCTGATGACGTCGATACCCATCAAGACGCACAATACCGCCACAGGCACATTGTGTATCCGGATAGTAGCGTTTGATCGTATTGACCTTGTCTTCCGGCAGTAATGCACGTTCGTGTTTTTGATGACCGGCCTGTGCACCTTTTTTACGCCCTGTTGCGGGTTTTCTTTTGCGTTCCGCACGTTTTTTAGGGCTGTCCTGGGACGGTGGTGCCGATGAATTATCAGAACCTGTCTTTAATTGTTCTTCAAGGTCTTCTTTCCAGGCCTGTAATTCGGCAATCACGCCCCATAACTTTAGAATCAGTGCATGACTCTCTTCTAAAGTTTCGGGTAATACCGGTGGCTTGCTAAAGTCCAGTTGATGTTTAGGCATGGATGAATTTTCTAATTTTTTGGGGATGTTGGCAAGTGCTGTGAACGGTTACAGCGAATGGCGACAGGCTTGTG
>JALSQY010000397.1 GCA_026985035.1 Methylothermaceae bacterium | reverse complement strand
GGGTAAAGCGCCGGGCCAGCATGTGACGGACAATCAGCGGGATATCTTCGGGACGTTCGCGCAGGGGCGGCACGTGAATGGGCAGGACAGCGATTTCGTAGTAGAGGTCGGCATTGAATTCACCTTGTGTCACCTGCCGTTCGAAATCGGCGCCGGCGGAAGCGATGGGACGGAAATTTGCCCCGGCTTCCAGTGTTTGCAGCAGGGCATATTGCCACGGAAGCGGCAGGGCGGCGATATCCTTGATATAGAGGGTGCCGTTTTCCGGAAGCGGAATTTGGGGCGGTCCTTGAAGTGCCGCCGTCAAACCGGCGATTGCCCTGCTGTCCAGGGTTTCAAAGGGGCGGTCCCGGCGCTGGCCGGCCCGGTGAATGGCCCGGGCCACCTGTCTTCGGCCGGTGCCGGGTTCGCCGAGCAGCAACACGCCCACATCGGTGTCGGCCACTTTCAGAATCAATTGCCGCAGCCGGCCGATGGCTGCGCTCGAACCCGCCAGGCCAGGCAGGTCTTCGGGATACTGCCACCGGGCCGGGTCCCGCTGGACGATCAGAAAAATCCCCTGGCCACTGTCAACCGGGAAGACCCACAGGGAATCCTTTTGCAACCACGCGCCCTGATGTCTGGCTGCCTGTTTCAGCAGGCAATCGGGAGGGCAAACCCGGCGCCGCGGCTGGCGTGGATCATCGTGGCACAACATCGGCGCCACCGAATCCGGATCACTGGCGCGCCATGTCTGATTGGCGGCGATGACCCGGCAACCGGGAGCAGCGAGCACCGCGGGCCAGCCATACCCTTCCACAAGGGCTTGATGATGGAAGGATGCCGGGTTGTTCTGACGGTCAAATGGCAGGGAATTCATGATATTTAAAATTTATGACATATATGACATTCAAGTTTCTGATAGTTTGCCTATTACTGACAAAAATGTCAAACATTTTTTTGAAAAAATTATAAAGGCAGGCATAGGCAGTGCTTCGGCTATCGGCGGTACTGCCGGACAGGGATCGGAGGGCAGGTTTCGGATCTGGTTGGCAGGGAATAAAAATACTTATAAATCAGTAAATAAGGGGGAAATTTTCGGTTGGACGCTGCTTGCGGAGAGCCCAGCAGGCACTTGGGGGCTGCTTGTATAGGGGGGATCCGGAATTGTCGGAAAAATAAAAAACTATGACATTTTTGTCAGTATGGGGCAGGGGGTTGCCGGGGGGCGGCAATTTTGCAGCCAACCCCGGCTGGATGGGTAAGGCGAGCCGGGTGGGGTCAGTTGCTGCGGGAAGGCGGAGCCGTGGCAGAAGCGGCTGGCAGCAAATCCGCCAGGGGTTCGAATTCTGAAGAGTAATGCCGCCAGCGGCCGATGGCGGCGGCCTGGCCGGTGTCATGACCGGCCTCGGACAGCCATGGGGCGGTTTTCGCCGGAAGGGGGGGTAACTCCAGAAAATCGGCCAGGGCGGAAAAGGTTTCCTCGGGTTGCAAGATGGTTTCCTCGAAACTGACTTCCAGCACCGGGGAGGGCAGGCGTTGCTTCAGGGTGTCGTGCCATTCGCCGCAAAGGCGGTGGAAACG
>JALSQY010000396.1 GCA_026985035.1 Methylothermaceae bacterium | reverse complement strand
AGGTGAGCGGAACAAGAACATAGCCATCTGCCGTACCTGACAAGTCATCGAGTATCCTTTGGAAAATGCCGCCCCCGTTGACGTGGCTGGAGAGTATGCCCTTCACATTCTCCATGATGAACGCGGCTGGTCGCAGCTCGGCAAGTATGCGAACATATTCACGATAAAGGTAGTGGCGGTGATCATCTTCCGGAATATAGCAGGCCTTCCCCCGGTTTCTTGCACGACCAACCAGTGAGTATGCTTGGCAGGGCGGCCCGCCAATTAGAATGGTGTTGCCATTCGCACGTTCCCGAATGGCACCAAGCTTGGGTGTGATTGTTTCCCAGGCGTTCTCGCCTCCGAGTTCAAGCTGCACTACCTCTTGGCGGGTCTTTTTCCACCTCGCAGGTGCAGTCTCGGACCAATCCGGCGTTTCAACCATGCCCGCAACAAGTGAAATTTTTTCTAGTAACTGAGCGTCCGGGCCCTCCATCGTTTGAAATGCCCTTTGTCGCAGGGTTTGGACAGCCCATTCGTTCATTTCCACCGACAATGAGATCTTGGCTTTGGCTCTGGACGTTTGCCCGGCAGCCCGAAAGCCTTCGCTAAGCCCGCCTGGCCCAGAGAAAAGGTCAACTACCTCGAATACCATCGCGGATCGTCCTTTGAATTCGTTCTCTCAAGCCACTACATCAATTCGGAAAGGAATCCAGGGGGGGAAGGGAAAATAACGGACATTGTTGACAGCAAGACCCGATCCAGAATGATGGCGGGGATCAAGAACAAAAATACCAAACCGGAGAGGGTGCTGCGAAGTGCCCTGCATCGCCGAGGGTTGCGTTTTCGCATACATGATCGCCGTCTTCCCGGCAGTCCAGATATTGTCTTTCCAAAGTGGAAAGTGGCCTTGTTTGTGCACGGGTGCTTTTGGCACCGGCATGAAGGGTGCCGCTATGCAACCACGCCCGCAACAAATGTCGAGGTTTGGAGAAAAAAATTCTCCGAGAATTGCTTTCGTGACCGGCGCAATCAGAATGCTCTTGCGGAAAGCGGGTGGCGCGTTGGAGTCGTATGGGAATGCGTTCTGCGTGACGGGGCGGATAGTAACTTGACCGCTGAAATCGCCAAGTTCATCAAGGAGGGTGAAGCATGTGCTGCAGAATGGCCAAAACCCGAGTGAAACACTGCCGCCCTTTTTGAGCCTTTTTCACAAATATCAGTCCCACGCCTCGTTTTTTTAGCGCAGTTCAATCGGAGCGGAGCCCGCTTATTGAGGGCAGGTACGGGCTCTCGCGGGGATTGGGATGTTTCACTCAGTTCCAAAATACGTTTCACCATGGCTGCACGCGACATATCAGCCGTGTTCGACACTGCTGGTTTCGAACTCCCGCAACCAACAAAATACCCCATATATATCAAAGACTTGTGGTGAAAATCGCCGTATTTTCATGCGAGAACATTCCTTGCATTCGACCGCAACAAACCGCAAACAAAGGCGGAACAGGTGGTTCGATTTGCACAGAGCCGTTGGCGCTACGTTGGCGGTAGATTCGGGGCGCCCCGACGGTGGGGCTGGGCGGAGAGCGGACTT
>JALSQY010000395.1 GCA_026985035.1 Methylothermaceae bacterium | reverse complement strand
ACGAGCCGGTAATGGTCACCCATTTCCCAGGCCCGATGATCGGTCCACCCCCTTCGACGTTGATCATGGGGTGCACGTGCCATTCCCCAGGACGCCGGGCTTTCAGCACCACCCGGAAGGTGTAGGTGTTGCCAATCTCCAGCCGCACCGAACGGGGCACGAAAGTGTCGCCAATGTAGGATTCCTTGCGGATGAACACCGGCCCGGGAATCCCAATGTTGAGAAACGATACTTCGGGCGGATCCACCGCTTCCGGCCAGCCTTCGAACACGTGGAATTTACCACCAATCTCCATCTCTTCGTTGACCTTGACTTGGTCGGTGGACCAGCTCAGGTCAAACCAGTGGATGGTCCGCATCCGCAGGAAGGCCGCCTGCGATTTCTCCCCGTGGGCCGACGCCGTCGGAGTGTACATCACCGCCGCCGCCAGCGTCACCAACAGCCCCACCAACGACCAGCGGGTCAGCCTGTCTCTTATCGTTTTCATCGATTTCCTCCTCAATGTGTTGTGCTTCGTTGTCTCACCGTCCGCATGTCAGGTCTTCTTGACGAATTTGACCGTACCAAACCAGCGGCCCACAAAGTGCCACAGGAAGTAGATCAGAATCGACATGAAGCCGGAGAAGAAGGCCGACACCGGCGCCACGTCTTTACCAAAGGTCCGCAGCGTGCCTTTCTCCACCATGCGGATGTATTCCGGGGTACCAGTACGCACGTAGTGGTAGCCAGAAATGTCGGCCAGCGACATCAGCATGCCGTTGTATTCCACCGGTACGTGCAGCGGGGCAATGATCGGCCAGTTGCCCGGGTACATCAACAGCCCCCAGCCCAAACCACCAATCACGGCAGTGAACAGGAAGCTGCCCGACAGCATCAGCACCACATCGAGGAAAATCGCCATGTGTACCGCAGCAGTCGGGAACACGAAGTTGATCGGAAAATAGGTCCATCCCCAGAAGTTGAAGTAGCGGTTGACCCATTCCCCAAACAGAATCCCCAGAATGCAGATCGTCG
Organism: Methylothermaceae bacterium; assembly: GCA_026985035.1. Classification (GTDB taxonomy): domain Bacteria; phylum Pseudomonadota; class Gammaproteobacteria; order Methylococcales; family Methylothermaceae; genus Methylohalobius. The sequence continues at coordinate 563 of JALSQY010000395.1, read as the reverse complement.
CTCCCCACGGCAGCCGCAGCCGTTCCCACACCACCGCTTGCACCGCCGCAGGAAAGGTGATCATCACAATCGGGTAGACCGTCACCCACAAGCGCCGGTCTTTCCAGTCAGACCAGAAGTCCCAGTCACCCATGGTCAGCATGCCATGAATGTGGTAGGACCCGGTCAGTACCATGAACAGAATAAACAGGCCCAGGTAGTCCACCGTCCTGGATACCTGTACGGCTTCGGCGTGTGACCGAACCGCAGACGTCGTAGTGCTCATCGTTTACCTCCAAAGTCTCTTGTTGTTGCTTCGTCGTCTACCAATGGCTTCCACCATCAGTCAGCTGCGCCGTCCCTGGCAGGGAAAACCGCCGGCAATAACCGGCGGCCCCCCTCATCCTTTCACCTTCAGTCCGCCCACTGTGCGGCATCCCCACCACTGTACACGTCGCTGCCACACAGCTCCGTGCCAATCAGCCGGGCAAAGCTGGCAAACACTTGCAGCAGCAAGCCCAGAATCGACAGGGCAAACCAGCCAAAAATCACAAACCCATAGTGCAACGGCGCCACAAACAGCT
>JALSQY010000394.1 GCA_026985035.1 Methylothermaceae bacterium | reverse complement strand
AAATACCCCAAACAGTCCTGGCGGATGATGCGTTCGTCCATGGTGAACATGGACGGCATGACTTTGCGTTTGAGTATCAATTTGCCGTCCTTGAGCTGGAAGTAACGGTGGGTGACTTCATGGCCGTCTTCATCGCGGGCGATTAATGGCATGGTATTGCAGTGGACTTCCCCCAGGGCGATGCCCGCCGATAGTTCCATGAAATTCAAATGGTCCAGGTCCGACCGGAGCACGAGGTCGGCCTTGTCGTCGGTAAAGCTGAAACGGACATCCTTGTGGATTTTGATGAGGGCAACGGTGTGAAAGAGATCGATGCTGCCCGGCGCTGGCGGTCTGTCGGGAATTTCCTTCAAGTGCAGACAGGTATCGATGTAGTCGAAGGCATGATCGACGCCTTGGGGAATGCCGGGTTTGCCGCATTCCAGGGTGACCGCCGGACACAATTTGGCGAAAGCCATCGATTGCACGCCCTTGGGGCGCAGAAAATACACCACCAGCCGGCCGAAAAAGGAAGCCAGCTGCAGGAAAGGCGGCTGAAGGCAGTTGACGCAGCCATAGAGCGGGTTGCGGCCGGTATTATTGTGAATATCGATACTGGCGAATAGCGGGTAGGCGGCCATGGTTTCCCACACTTGGTTCATGAGAGAGACTTCGGGGCAAGGAGGGTGTTCGGTGCCGGGCCAAACCCGGTTGTAGTCGGGTTGCCCTGCAAGGCGCCGGAGACCGGCGCGGGCGGCTTCGATATTGCCAAAGAAAATGGATACTGAACGGGGCAGGGGGTGGTCTTGATATTTCTTTAGCAGCCGTTGCACAGCGAGCAGGCCGGTGGTTTCATTGCCGTGGAGAAGGACGGAAATAAATAGGCGGGCGGGATTTTTTCCTGCCAAGTGAAGCAAGGTAGGGCCGGGCAACAAGGTGTAAAGTTGTTTGGCATCGATTTCCAGCAGTCCTGGCGGTATCTTGTCAATTTGATGCAAAGTCAAAGCGGCCATGTGTGTACCGGTTTTCCCTGTTGTTGGTGTTGCCAATAAGCGCGTGTCAAAGCGGTGAAATCCTTGCCGTGGCTTGTAATGAAACGGCGCTGCCATTGGCTGCCGCATTGATCGGCGTTGATTCTGTCGCGGATTACGCCTAAATATTTTTCCCGGTCCCGCCGGCAAATCGCCAATTGCGCCAGCCCCTCGCGGGCCCTGGGAATCAGCTCGTCCAAGAGTAATTTTCGCAGTGGCCAGCGGCTGTTTTCAAACCAAATCACATGGGCATCCCAACCGTGCATGGCAGCCAGATAGAAATTATCACGGGCCAGGGAAAAGGGCAGCTGCCTTTCCTCCTGGCTTAAACTGTACGCCAGGCCGTAATAAAAAGCGGCGTTGGCAATCATGTCCATGATCGTCGGTCCCGCCGGCAAGACCCGGTGCTCGATCCTCAAATGAGGGGTGCCGTCTCCGTCGAAGCCCACCAAGGGCCGGTTCCAGCGCCAGATAGTGCCATTGTGAAGGCGCAGATGGGAAAATTTTTCGGGCGGATCTTCGAACAAGATAGGCAGGAGTATTGGAAAATGTTCGAGATTTTCCAGGAAAGCGTCAGAGACACCCTGTTTGAGATAGCGGTTGCCAAATCCGACCCGGCGCAAGGGCCCGTGGATGGCGGCGCCATAGCCGCCGATTTCGATGGATTGCTCGAACAGGGGAATCCGGGTTTCTGCCCACAGGTCTTTGCCAAACAAATAAGGGGCATTGGTTCCCGCCGCCAAAGTAGCGGCGGATGCCATGATCGAGGCATTGAACAAAGGGACGAATTGATCCTGGGGCGTTTGCAGGTGGATCTGGAACGAGGTGGCGGCCGCTTCCAGCATGACATCGTCATGGAAGCATTCCAGGTGTTCTTTGCCGGTGATTTCCAGGTGCAGCGGTTCCCCCCGGAGGCGAAGGATCTGCTCGTTGAGGGCCTGGTAGCGGTTCAGTTGCGACATGTTCTTGAGGGTCAGATCGGTTTGCCTCAAGGTGGGCAGGATGCCGATCATCAGCAGGTGCAACTCCATGGAGTGGGCGGTTTGTTGGGCCTTGCGCCAGATCGCTTCCAGTTCATGGTGGAGACGGGAGAGCGCATCGCCTCGAAGATCCCTCGGAAAGTTGTTCAGCTCGATGTTGAATTTGGCCAACTCTGGAGATGCCAGCGGATCGGCCAGGCGTTGGAGAAACCGGTCATTACAAGGAGCCGGACGCATGTCTTGATCCACCAGCCAGGCTTCGATTTCGAAACCCGCGACCGGTCCCTTGTCGGAAAATCGCCATCCTTTTTCCAGAGAACCCAGCAGCTCAGTTTCTTCCCGGAGCCGCCCTAGAAAACGGTCGAAATCGTTCTGACTGAATTGGATGTGTTCGATTTCCTGGCCCATGATTTTTCCGGGAACAGTCTATGATCGCCAGCTTTCCCAAACCGGCGTGACGCCCGGCGGGAGAGGGGCCAGATTGCCCAATTCGATCCAGGGAAAGGCGGGGTCGTGAAAGTCGGAACCCGCCGAACCCATCAGCCGGTAGCGCCTGGCATAGTCGGCGCAGGTTTCGATTTGCACCGGGGTACTGTTGCCGCAGACCACTTCTATCCCTGTGCCGCCATTGGATCGGAAGGCAGTAAGAAAGCGGCGCAGCCAGGCACCCGTCAGCTTGTAGCGCAGGGGGTGGGCGAGGACCGCGATGCCACCGGCCTTTAGAATCCATTCCAGGGCTTCTTCCAGATCGGCCCATTGTGTGGAGACATAACCGGGTTTTCCCCGCACTAAAAATCTTTCGAACACATTGGCCATATCTTTGGCGTAACCATGACTAATCAAAAAGCGGGCAAAGTGGGTGCGGGTAATCATGCCCTCTCCGGCCATGGCGCGAACTTCCTGCAAAGCGCCGCGGATGCCGTGCTTTTCCAGGTTGGCATCCATTTTTTCGGCCCTTTCCCGCCGCAGTATTTGGAGCCGCTTTAGTCCTTGCGCCAAGGATGGAGCATCTGGATTGATGTGGAGTCCTAATACATGAAAGCACTTTTTTTCCCAAGTGACCGATATCTCGACGCCGGGAATCAACTGGACAGAATGCTGGTGAGCGGCTTCGATAGCTTCCTGAATGCCCGCCACAGAATCATGATCGGTCAAAGCAAGATGCGTCACGCCGGTTTCGGCGGCAAGACGCACCAAATCGGCGGGAGACAGAGCGCCATCCGAGGCGGTGGAATGGCTGTGGAGATCGTAAGGGGAAATCACTGGGGAATTTGCTTATGGCAGCGCCTGTTGGCTTTCTCCATAGAGTTTAGCATAGAGTCCGTTGAGGGAGAGCAAGCGTTCGTGTTCGCCCTGCTCGCAAATGTGGCCATCCTCGAAGACGTACACCCGGTCTGCCTGTTTCACGGCGCTGAGCCGGTGGGCGACGATAATCGTGGTGCGATTGGTCAAAAAATCACTCAAGGCATCGTGGAGCCGTTGTTCGGTTTCAGTGTCCAGGGCCGAGGTGGCTTCATCCAGAATCACCACTTTAGGCTCCATGAGGATCATCCGGGCGATGGCCAGGCGCTGGCGTTGGCCGCCGGACAAGCGCATGCCGCTGCGGCCGATGATCGTGTCCAATTGGTCGGGCAGGCGCTGGATGGTGTCTTTGAGTTGGGCAATTTCCAATGCCCGCCACAGGGCCAGGTCGCCATGGTCATGCCCCAAGGTCAGATTGGCGCGGATCGTGTCATTGAAGAGCACAGGATGCTGTAGTACGGTGACCACGTTTTCCCGCACCACATCCATGCCGATTTGGGTGATGGGGGTGTTTTCATAATACACCATGCCGGAGGAGGGGCTGTAGAGCCCGATCAAAACTTGCACCAGGGTGGATTTGCCGCCGCCGCTGGCACCCACCAGCGCGACTTTTTCACCAGCCTGGATGTCCAGGGTGACTCCCTTGAGGACATCAATCTCGTGACCGTAGGAAAAATGCAGATCCTCTACCGAAACACTGGTAGTGCGTTTGTTTTTGAAGGGGTTTTTGCGGTGTGGATAGCGGGGCTCCTGTTTGAGATCCAACAAGCGGTTGATACGGGTCAGAGCGGCCTGAGCGCTGTAGAAAGCGTATTGGATTCCCAGCAGTTCCTGGACCGGCGCCATCATGAACCACAAATAGCCGAATACCGCCAGCATCTGGCCGATGGTGAGATCGGAAAAGATTACCATCAGCATGGCGGTAGCCCGGAACAAATCCACCCCATGCAAAAAAATGACAAAACTGAGCCGGTTCAAGGCATCGCTTTTCCAGGCATAATTGGAAGCATTGTGATTGACTTGACGGGCCTTATCCGTCAACCGTCCAAAATAATAATGCTCGCGGTTACTGGCCCGGATTTGCTGGATAGCATCCAGGGTTTCGGTCAATGCTTGTTGGAATGCTTCCAAGGCGGCATTTTCCTTTTTTTTGAGGTGTTTGACCTGTTTCCCCAGGGCCTTGGTAAAGTAAATGACAACCGGGTTGAGACAGAGAATAAACAAAGCCAGGGGCCAATGGATCCATAGCAAAATGGCGGCCGTGCCCATAATGGTCAACACCGCAATCAACGAGCGGCTGATTGTGGCGCCGAGGAAGTTGTCCAGGGTGTCCAGGTCGGTCACCAAATGGGTGACTACCGTGCCGCTGCCCAGGGATTCGTATTCCGCCATGGCGACTTTCTCCAGTCGCTGTAATAAATCGGCCCGCAGGCGGAAAATGATATCCTTGGACACTTTCACGAATTGCCGGGTTTGCAAGACATTGAAGATCAAGGCAATGAGGCGGAGAAGAAAGGACACGCCTAAAATGACCGCAATGTAAAGCACAGGCCCGTGCCATTCCGCAGGAAACCAGCGATTGATGAAGGTCACTGCAGTGCCGGGGTGGTTGAGCAAGACTTCGTCCACCAGCATTGGAATCAGCAAAGGGACCGGCACGGCCGCCAATGCCGCCAGCAAAGCCACGGCCTGCGCCGCCAGGATCTTTTTTTTATGCCGCCGAGCGAGACGGCCGATGGCGCGCCAATCGTAGTGCCGCAGGGTGGCGGTTTCCGTCTTGGCGGTCATGGCATGGTCAGCCTTCCAGACAAGGGTGAATCAAATGTATCTTTTCCGGGGCAAGGCCAGAGCCTGGAGGAGACAGCCGCCCATAGACGGAAAGTTGCGGCAAGGGAATGGGGCCGGCAACTTTCTCCAGGTGGCTGATCTTGATACCCTGTTTTACCAGATATAGCAAATAGGTATGGCGAACAGCCCAGGCATTGATGGTTTCAGGTTGGTCCAGGCCGGCGTCCACGGCGCTCAAATAAATTTGCTTGCTCAGCTCGTCGGTATGATCGGGAACCAGCGGGTTACCGCCACTGGCGGCCATCCAGGCTTTCAACCGGGGTGCCAGGGGGAGGCTGCGGTGATAGTCGCCCGGCACCCGGATTTTTTCCTGACTGATTTCGATTTCTCCCGGAGATAATTGAATCACTTCATTCGGCAATAGCCCGCTCAACAAAAATGCAATGCATTGGCGGGTGCTCAGGTCGGAACCGGCCAGCATGGTTTCAATTTCATTCATGGTGAGTTCCCGGGGCATTGGCGCCGCCAAAGCGTCAGGCGAGGCTTGATGTTCGATGGAGGTGGCCGGGTTGGCTTGGGGCTGGTGGTGCAATGCTTCATTGGTGTTCGGTTTGGCATAGACATGAACGCCGGAGAATGTCAGTTGAGTTTGAACTTCCTCATCATTTTTGTGGGATAAATATTCCGCCAGCCAAACCGCCAGCAACCCAAATACCAAAGAGCCGGCAAGGGTAAAACCTGCATCGCGCCAATAATGGGGGCGGATATGGTGTACCGGGCGGTATGCCCGTTCAACCACATCCACTTGCGGATATTTTTCCAGTTGCTTGATTTCCAGTTGAGCGATCCGGTCTTGCAATTCCCGTTGCCGAGACTCCATTTGTTTCAGCTCTTCCAGCAGCGCTTCGTGTTCGGTGAAACGGGTGCTGAATTCGGTTGCCAGTTTTTTTTGTTCCTGGATTTGTTGCTGGATTTTCCGGGCCGATTGGCGGGCGGTGGCGTAGGCTTGTTCCGCCTCGCTCAGAACTATTTCTTGGCCATGGGCAGCGAGATTGGCGATTTTTTCTTCAACTTCCTTGAGTTGTTTGGGGATGACACGATACTGAGGATGGAGGCGAAGATATTGGGGGGTGAATTGTTTTTTCAGGGCAGTGAGGGTTTCGTTTAGTTCCTGGGCCCGGGTTTCCAGGACGGCGAGTACCCGTTCGTCGCTTTCGGGGACCACTGGCTTGCCGGCGGCAATTTGCCGGTGAATGGCATCCAGCCGGGCCTTGGCTTGTACCTCTTCCTCGCTGGCGGTATTCAAAGCCTCCATCAAGCCCTTGAGGCGAGCCAAAGCTTCATTTTCTTCCCGCTCCAGGGAGGCGATATCATACCGGCGGCGGTATTCTGCGAGTTTTTGCCGCTTGGTCTCTATTTTGCCTTCCAGCGCACCCAGTTGCTCCTTGAGGGCTTCCAGGGTTGCGCCAGTGGTTGCCCGGATTTCCCGGGTCCGGGTTTCCATGTAGACATCGATCCAGGTATTGACTAAAGGTGCCAAAAGGTCCTGATTGGTGCCTTCGGCCCGCAGTTCCACCAGATTGGTAGCGGGCACGGGCTCTACCGATAGCATTTGCTTGATATCCGCTGGGGTCAGCCCTCCTTCTGGTATCCAGCCTTCCAGTTCGAGCAGGCGGATGGTTTCCATCAATAAGGGTTGCGCCGTGAGAATGACCCGTTGGATGGCTACGTGTTGGGGATCGACAACCACGCCCGCCGCCGGGGATTGATTCCCTGAGGAAGAGGGGCGGGGCTCCATATAATCGGCAGGCGGGGCGGCGGTGGTTAGCAGGGAAGCACTGGCGCGATAGATAGGGGGGCGCAGAAAGACAATCAGCAATCCGACAATTGCTGTCACCAAGAAAGTGCTGGCAAAGATGAGAAATCGCCGGGTTCGAAACCAGGGGATAACGGGTTCGTTGACAGGTGTCGTTTCTGGTCCCGGCAGTCGTTCAATACGTATGTTTGCCATTAGGAAACCTCTGTAAATCCTTTAAGGTAGCAATTTGAGCAGATGATTGAGGCGGGCCTCCAGCGCTGCTTCGGTGGGGGCGCGGACGGTGGCATGGCCGACCTTGCGGCCAGGGCGTAGTGCCTTGCTATAGGCATGGCAGTGGATGCCGGGCTGTTCCAGCAAGTCGGCCAATTCCGGCAAGGCCCCGATGAAATTGACCATGGCCGAATAATTCACGGGTTCGGTTGCGCCGAGGGGAAGATCGAGGATGGCACGAAGATGATTTTCAAACTGGCTGGTTTCCGCGCCCTCGATAGTCCAGTGGCCGGAATTATGAACCCTGGGGGCCATTTCGTTGGCTAAAAGCTTGCCGTGCACTTCGAAAAGTTCCAGTGCCATTACTCCAACATAATCCAGGGTTTCCAGTAATCGCTGGATGAGGTTTTCCGCTGGCTTGGTTTGGGGGTCATCGGGGCGGCAGCGGGACAGATGCAAAATCCCGTTTTGATGCTGGTTTTCCGAAAGGGGGTAAAAAGCGGTTTCGCCATTTTTCCGGCGGGCGGCAAGGATGGATATTTCCCGTTGAAAAGGCACAAAACTTTCGCCAATCAGAGATTGGCTCGCCAATGCTTGCCAGGCAGGCTGCAAATCACCGGCATTATAGAGTAGATATTGGCCTTTGCCGTCGTAGCCAAAGCGGCGGGTTTTGAGTAAAAAAGGCCAGCCCAGCAATTTGGGGGCATTTTCCAGGTCAGCGAAGCTATCGATGGCGACAAATTGGGGAGTGGGGATATCGAGTTCGCGGAATAAGGTTTTTTCCCGCAGGCGGTCCCGGCTTACGGCCAATGACCGGGAAGAGGGGTAAACGGCTGTCACTTCTGCGATTTTATCCACGCCAGTCAAAGAGACATTTTCAAATTCGTAGGTAATGACATCGCAGCGCCGGGCCAATTCTTCCAATGCGGCAGGGTCGTCGTAGGCGGCTTGGAGGTGATCGCATAATTGGGCGGCGCAAGCATCTGGCGCCGGGTCCAGGACTACGAAGCGCAGTCCCAGGGGGTAACCTGCCAATGCCAGCATTCTAGCCAGCTGGCCGCCTCCAATAATGCCAACATTCATGGTTGTTCCTCCCGGGGATCGGGGTGAGCGAGCACGGTTTCCGACTGGCGGTGGCGAAAGCCTTCCACTGCCGTGGCGATTTCCGCATATTTATTGCTCAAGATTGCCGCCGCCAGGAGCCCGGCGTTCGTGGCTCCGGCGTTGCCTATGGCCAGGGTTCCCACCGGTACGCCTGCTGGCATTTGCACAATGGAGAGTAATGAGTCCAGGCCATTCAATGCCTTGGATTTAACTGGCACGCCCAAGACAGGGAGCGGGGTTTTGGCCGCCATCATTCCTGGCAAATGGGCCGCGCCACCGGCACCGGCGATGATTACTTCGAGGCCCCGGGTTTTGGCGGTTGCAGCATAGTCAAATAACAAATCTGGCGTGCGATGAGCTGAAACCACTTTGACTTCAAAGGGGATAGATAGTTGCTCTAGAATGTCTGCGGCATGACGCATGGTGTCCCAGTCGGATTTGGAACCCATGACAATCCCTATCAAAGGTTTAGGTGTATTCATGAGTATTGCTTAAAGGTTGAAATGGTCAAAGTGCTATTATGACAAATTCGCAGCGGCCGGGGGATGCCCTCTGCTGTGGAGGGGGAATTTGGCATTAGCCCTTGCAAACGTCAATCATCGTACACACATACTTAGTGGACACTGAATAATCAATGTCTTTCCTTTCTGAATGATTTAATAAGGAGAATTGTCGATGAGTATTATGGGAATCAGTCACTTTGAGCGTTTTTTCCGCGAGGCTGCGTCATTGGATGTGGATAAGTCGGACTTAAAGCGGATGTCCGATTTTCTGAACCAGAAATTGCATGATCTGTTGCTGATGGGAGTGGTCACAGCCAAAGCCAATGGCCGCGACATTATTCAAGTCTATGATTTGCCAATCACCAAGGGTCTGCAAGAAAGTATCCACCAATTCAAGAAAATGGATTTGGTGTTGGAGCTGAAGCCGATTCTGGAGCAGTTGGCTACCTTGCCAACGCTGGAGTTGGATTATAGTGACGAGGTCGAAGCAAAATTGCCGGAGATTGTCGGTGGTTTGACGCTGGCCTTGGCAAAAACTTTTAAAGTTCTCGATCCTGCACTAAAAAATCCTCAGACCGAACACTGGGAGAAAGCCATCGAAATTTTCGATCAGTTGCTATAATTCCTTAAGGTAGTTGGCGAAGTGGTTTTTATGGTAATGGAACCGCTTCGCCATGGGCAGTTCCAATCCAGCGATTATCAATTCTTTACTGCAATCGAAGGGGATAAAGCGTGATTGAAATTCTTCAAGCGGGTGGCTGGTTGATGTGGCCCATTGTGGCCTGTTCGGTACTCGCAACGGCAATTGTTTGCGAGCGTTTCTGGAGCCTTCGAACCCATAAAATCATACCTCCCCATCTGGTTTCCCAAGTGTGGAAGCAGTACCGCCGGAATCAATTGGATCATACCCGCTTAAGGCAATTGCAAAGCGGTTCTCCTTTGGGTGCTATCCTCGCGGCGGGCCTTGCCAACTATCAGTATGGCCGCGAGGTGATGAAGGAAGCCATCGAGGATGCCGGCCGGCAGGTGCTGCACGAGCTGGAGCGGTTTCTCAACGCTTTGGGGACGATTGCTTCCATTACCCCTTTAATCGGCTTGTTGGGGACTGTTTTTGGCATGATCAAGGTGTTTTCGGCAATCACCTCGGCAGGTGTGGGCGACCCGCAAATCCTGGCCGGGGGGATTTCAGAGGCGTTGATCACCACGGCGGCGGGATTGTCGGTGGCGATCCCCGCATTGATTTTCTACCGCTATTTTGAAGGCCGGGTCGATGAATTGGTGATGCAGATGGAGAATGAGGCGTTACGTTTGGTCGAGGTAATGCATAATGAATCCCGGCCAAGCAGCCTTCAGGATGAAGCCGGCAACGAAGAGGCTTTGTTGGAGGAGGCTCACGGATGAATTTCCGCCGTCAGCGCCGTGGCGCTGTTGAAATCAGCCTGACGCCGATGATCGATGTGGTTTTTTTGCTGCTGATTTTTTTCATGGTGACGACCACTTTTCAAAAGGAATCCGCCCTCAAGATCAACTTGCCCGAGGCCAAGGGCCAAAAGCAGAACGAGCGCAAAACGCTGGATATCGTGATTGACGCTCAAGGCCGGTATTACATTGATCGGCACCAGCTGGTAAATACCAGAATTGAAACCCTGAAAAAGGCCCTCGTCAGAGCCAAAGGGAAGGAGCCCCGGCCACTGGTGGTCATTTCCGCGGACAAAAAGACCCCGCATCAGGCTGTTATCCGGGCCCTGGATGCCGCGCGTCAGGTAGGATTGATCCATATTTCCTTTGCCACCCAAACCACTTCTGACTCTCCGCAATAAGCTTGGATTTTTACCGCTGCAGGCGCGGCTGACCCTGTGGCTGGAAAGCTTGTGGTACCGTTCCCGCCCCGTCCCTTGGGGATTAAAAGCGGGCGCCTTGCTGTTTTCCGTATTAATTCGATGCCGGCGCTGGTTCTATGCTTTATGGCCTTCTCAAGCACTATCCGTGCCCGTCATTGTGGTCGGCAATATCACCGTGGGCGGCACGGGCAAAACCCCGCTGGTAATATGGTTGGCGGACTATTTGAGCGCGCAAGGCATAAAACCGGGCGTGATCTGCCGGGGGCACGGGGGCACCGGGAAAGGTCCTGTGTTGGTTTCCGAAACGTCTGAGCCTTTTCTTGTGGGTGACGAGGCGGTGTTGTTGGCTCGGCGTTGTGGATGTCCGGTAGTGGCCGGAAGAAAACGGCTGCAAGCAGCCCGGTGGTTGTGCCGGAAATTCCCTTGTCAAGTGATTCTAAGTGATGATGGCCTGCAGCATTATGCCCTTCCCCGCACGATTGAAATTGTCGTCATCGATGGCGTTAGGCGTTTCGGCAACGGCAGGTTATTGCCAGCGGGACCGTTGCGGGAACCTGCCGGGCGCGTCGAGGAAGCCGATTTGATTGTCAGTCACGGCAATGCCCGGGCAGAAGAGTGGGAGATGAACTTGACTGGAGGCAGAGCCATTAATCTTTGTCATCCGCGTCAAGCCCGCTCTCTTGACGCCTTTAAAGGCCGACCCGTCCACGCGCTCGCCGGTATCGGCCATCCCCAGCGTTTTTTTCAGAATCTACGTGATGCCGGTATGGAAGTAATCCCCCACGTTTTTCCCGATCATCACCGGTATAATGAACAAGATATTTGTTTCTCTGATGATCTGCCTGTGCTCATGACCGAAAAGGACGCTGTCAAGTGCTTTGCCTTTGCCAGGGAAAATGATTGGTATGTACCGGTGGCAGCCGAAATTGACGAGAAATTTGGTGCGTGTGTGTTGCAATTGTTGAGGAATAGGATGGATGGACAGAAAACTGCTTGATATTTTGGTGTGCCCCGTATGCAAGGGTAAATTGATTTATGATGCCGAGGCTCAAGAATTGATATGCAAGGCGGACCGTTTGGCCTACCCCATACGGGACGATATTCCGGTGATGCTGGAAGAAGAAGCCCGCAAGTTGAGTTTGGAAGAATACGACCAATTATCCTGACATGACCAAATACAAAATTGTGATTCCAGCCCGTCATGATTCGTCGCGGCTGCCGGGGAAATTATTGCTGCCTCTGGCGGGGAAGCCGGTCATTGCTCATGTCTGTGAGCAAGCTTTGGCCGCGGATGCTGATGAAGTGATTGTGGCCACCGATCACCAGCAAATTGCAGAGGCCGTTTCCGGTTTGGGCGTGCGGACGATGCTGACCGATCCCGGACACGGCAGTGGCACCGAACGCATTTTTGAAGTGGCTGGGCGTTGCGGTTGGGATGACGATGTGATTGTAGTGAATTGGCAAGGGGATGAACCCTTGCTGACGCCTGCCTTGGTGAATCACCTGGCCCACTCGCTGGATACGCATCCGGATGCTGCGGTGGCTACCTTGGCCGCGCCGATGACCGAAGAAGAAGTATTTAACCCCCATGCGGTCAAAGTAGTTTTGGATCAAGGGGGATACGCCATGTATTTTAGCCGGGCGCCCATACCCTGGGACCGGGACGGGTTTGCCCAACAACCAGCGAATATCCATCTTCAACATTATTTGCGCCACATTGGGGTTTATGCTTACCGGGCCGGCGTTCTCAAGCGCTATGTCAGTTGGCCAAAAGCACCGGTTGAAGAAATCGAAGCGCTTGAACAATTACGGTTGTTATGGCACGGTGAAAGAATATATGTGGTCACTGTGGCGAAAGCGCCTGAGGCTGGCGTAGATACTCTTGAAGATTTGAAGAGAGTAGAGAAGTGCTTGGCTGAAAGTGAGCCCGACGGATAACAACTTTTAGAGGTAAGGTCATGGTAAAAATCCTGTTTGTGTGCATGGGCAATATTTGCCGTTCTCCCATGGCGGAAGGTGTCTTTCAAAAACTTCTGGAAAAACACGGGTTGGAGAATCAGGTATTGGTGGATTCGGCGGGTACCCATGCCTATCATGTGGGAAAATCCCCGGATTCCAGGGCAATTCAGACTGCCCAGGCCAGGGGAATAGAGTTGCAGGGGCAGCAAGCACGGCAGGTAAGCGCCGGCGATTTTGAGGAATTTGACTTGGTGTTGGTCATGGATGAGCAAAACTACGATGCCCTGACCTTTATTTGCGGCAAGCGCCACCAGGGAAAATTGAAATATTTTCTCGATTTCGCTCCCCATTTGAAAACTCGTAATGTGCCTGATCCTTTTTACGGTGGCGAAATCGGCTTCGAGCGGGTCATGGATATGATTGAAGATGCCTGCGAAGGCTTGCTGGATCACATACGGAGCCAGATGTTACGCAGCATGCCCTAGCCCGGATATTTCACCAGTCGGCTTCAGGGTTTTGGATAAACCACTGATGTATAAACAAAAAGCACAATTCTTCATGCCATGGCCATGCCTTTCGCTCCAATCCGGTGCCCTCATTCGGGATACTGATGAAATACCCGGGCTGGCATGAAGGATAAGGTTTGCACTTTCATTATCTTCGGCGTGACAGGTCACTTGGCGCGCACCAAATTACTTCCAGCGCTTTACCGGCTGGATGCAGCCGGTATGTTGCTGCCTCAAACCCGCATTGCCGGCTTGGGAAGGCGGGATTGGGACAATGACACCTGGCGCCGGCAGGTGACGGAGCATTTACAGGCCGCCCTCGATGATGTGGACCAGAATCTACTGAACCGTTTTCTCCAACGCCTGACCTTTATCCCCCTGGAGCTTGGCGAATCCCGGCATTATCGAGCCATGGCCGAAATTCTGGCGGCACCTGAGTATCCGCCCAATCTGGTCTTTTATTTGGCCATTCCTCCTGACCAGTATTCACTTGCCGCCCGTCATTTGGCGGAAGTCAATCTGAATGTGGAAGATTCTGGCTGGCGCCGGCTGGTAGTAGAAAAGCCCTTTGGTTATGATCTGGAAAGCGCGCGATTGCTGGATCACGCCCTGCACCGTGATTTCCGGGAAGAGCAGATCTACCGGATTGATCACTATCTCGGCAAGGAAACCGTTCAGAATATTTTCGTCTTCCGTTTCGCCAACTTACTCTTGGAGCCTTTGTGGAATCGTAATTATATCGACCACGTCCAGATCACCCATGCGGAAACTTCCGGCGTGGAAGGTAGGGCTGGCTATTATGACAGCGCTGGTGCCTTGCGTGACATGCTCCAGAGCCACCTGTTGCAGATGTTGGCATTGACGGCAATGGAGCCCCCGCCGCAATTGGATGCGGAATCGTTACGGGACGAAAAGGTCAAGGTCCTCAAGTCGATTCGTCCAATTCCTGCCAGCGCGGTTCACGCCCATGCCTTCCGTGCCCAATATGCCCGCGGCACCATAGCCGGCCGTGAAGTGCCTGGCTATCTGGAAGAAGAGGGGGTTCCGCCTGCCAGCACTACCGAAACCTATGCCGCTTTGAAGCTTTATTTGGATAATTGGCGTTGGCGGGGCGTGCCTTTTTATCTTCGCACGGGCAAGCGGCTGGCGAAAAATCGTTCCTTGATTGCCATCCGTTTCAAGCATCCGCCCCAACAATTGTTCCGGCAAACCCACATCAGCCGTCTGGAACCCAACTGGTTGCTGCTGGGCATCCAGCCTGAACAATGCATCCGCGCGGAAGTCTATGTCCAGGAAAGCGGTACCGAAATGCGGGCCCGCAAGATTCAATTGGACGCTTCCACCTGTGGCACGCCCGCCAACCGCCTGGCGGCTTACGAGACCTTGCTGCTGGACGTGATTGATGGTGATCACGCTTTGTTTTTGCGTTCGGACGAGGTTTTATGGGCGTGGCAGGTGGTCGATCCGATTTTGAAAGTATGGTCGGTGGAGCGGGATTATATCCATACCTACCCGGCGGGCAGTTGGGGTCCTGAAGAAGTGAACCGATTGTTTGACCGGGAAGACCATCATTGGCGTCACGGTTTGGAGATCCATGAGTGTCAGGAGGCTGAGCAATGACGATACAAACGCAAACAGTGGCATATCAAGAAGGGGGAACCCGCCTGATTGGCCTGCTGGCCTGGGACGATGCGCAAACGGCACCCCGGCCCGGGGTATTGGTATCCCATACCTGGGCAGGACGGGATGATTTTGCTTGCAACAAGGCCAAGGCCATCGCGGAAATGGGCTATACAGGGTTTGCCCTGGATCTTTATGGCGAGGGCAAGGTGGGTTCCGGCCCGGAGGAAAATGCCCGCCTCATGCGACCTTTTATGGAGGACCGGGCCCTGCTGCAACGGCGCATGGCGGCTGCCTTGCAAGCGCTGCGGAGCCAAGCGCAGGTGGATGAAGGGCAGGTCGCCGCCATGGGCTTTTGTTTCGGCGGGCTCTGCGTTTTGGATCTGGCCCGAACCGGCGCGGATTTGAATGGGGTGGTCAGCTTTCATGGGCTTCTTACCCCGCCGGGCAACACCCAAGGCACGAAGATCAAAGCCAAGGTATTAGTGCTGCACGGTCACGACGATCCCATGGTTCCCGTGGAAGATGTGGTGGCCCTGGAACAAGAATTGACAGAAGCGGGTGCTGACTGGCAGGTGCATGTCTATGGCCATACCATGCATGCTTTTACCAATCCCAGGGCGAACGATCCTGGTTTTGGCACCGTTTATAATCCGGTTGCGGACCGCCGTTCCTGGAGATCCTTGCAAAACTTTCTGGAAGAGATATTCACTACGCTATGAATTTGAACTATTTGGATTTTGAACAACCTGTTGCCGATTTGGAAGCCAAGATTGAAGAACTCAAGCGGGTCGGCTTCGACAACGAGATCAATATTTCCGAGGAAATTGCCCGGCTGGAAGAAAAAAGCCGCAAATTGACCGAGTCCATTTTTTCATCCTTGTCGGCCTGGCAAATTTCCCAGCTTTCCCGCCACCCCTTGCGTCCTTACACGCTGGATTATATTGATTTGATCTTTACCGATTTCCACGAACTCCACGGGGATCGCACGTTTGCCGATGATCCGGCGATTGTCGGCGGCCTGGCCCGGCTTGAAGGGCGGCCGGTGATGGTGATCGGCCAGCAAAAAGGGCGCGATACCAAGGAGAAAATCCACCGCAATTTTGGCATGCCCCGGCCAGAAGGCTATCGAAAAGCCATGCGCCTCATGCAAATGGCCGAGCGATTTCGGCTGCCGGTGCTGACTTTTATCGATACCCCGGGCGCCTATCCCGGCATCGATGCGGAAGAGCGGGGGCAAAGCGAAGCCATTGCCCGCAATTTATTTGTCATGGCCCAGCTCAAAACCCCGATTATTTGCACCGTCATTGGTGAGGGCGGTTCCGGTGGTGCGTTGGCCATTGGTGTCGGCGACCGGTTGTTGATGCTGGAATACAGCACTTATTCGGTCATTTCGCCGGAAGGCTGCGCTTCCATTCTCTGGAAGAGCGCCGACAAGGCCGAGCTGGCGGCGGAAGCAATGGGGATTACCTCCGACCGTCTCGAAGAGCTGGGGCTGATTGACGAAATCATTCCAGAACCCTTGGGCGGCGCCCACCGGGATAAGAGAAAGGCAGCGGCCAATATCAAAGAAGCGCTGCTCAAGCATCTGGATCAACTGGAAAAAAGGCCGTTGCAAAAACTCATGGATGAGCGTTATCAACGGCTCATGAGCTACGGGGTGTACACCGACGAGAGTGCATGAGCGATCTGCTTGAACATGTAAAGCACTTTCTCCAAGGTACTTCCCTTTCCCGTTTTCAGATTGCCTACAGCGGTGGCCTGGATTCCCATGTGTTATTGCATCTCTGCTCCCGCCTGCAAGATGGGCGGCAATTCTCCGCCATTCACATCAACCACGGACTACATCCCGATTCCAATGGATGGGCAAGTCATTGCCGTCAAGTGTGCGGAGCCTTCAAGATGCCTCTCCGGGTCATTGCCGTCCATGCCCGGCCCGGCCCTGGGCAGAGTCCGGAAGAAGCCGCGAGAAATGCCCGCTACCGCGCTTTTGCCGAGCATCTTCAGGCAGATGAAGGGCTGCTTTTGGCGCAACATCAAGACGACCAGGCCGAAACAGTATTGCTGCAATTGCTCCGGGGTGCCGGGCCCGCTGGCCTCGCGGGGATGCCTGCTTCCGCCCCACTGGGCAAAGGCAAGCTTCTGCGCCCCTTGTTGAGTTTTCCCCGCCGTGTCTTGCGGGAATACGCCCGTGCTCACCGGCTAAACTGGCTGGAAGATCCTAGCAATCAGGATTTGTCCTACGACCGCAATTTCCTCCGTCATCATATCCTTCCCCAGTTGGCGAAGCGCTGGCCCGCCTGTGCCAGTACCATTGCCCGCAGTGCCCGCCACTGCGGAGAAGCCCACCATATCTTGACGGAAACCGCGGAGCAAATGAGGCAGGTGACGGAAGCAGAAGATGGCGGATTGGAAATCGAAGGCATCACTCAATTCAGCATTCCCCGCCAGCGGTTGTTGTTACGGGCCTGGCTGCAAAAGCACGGCTTCAGACTGCCTCCTGAGCCCTTCATCCACCGGGTTTTGACCGAAGTCATCGGCGCCGGGCACGACCGAATGCCAAAAGTGATCTGGAAGGAAGGCGAAATTCACCGCTTCAATGGCAAGCTTTATGTGTTGCCTCCCATGCAGCCGTTTCCCAAGAGGCATTACGTCTGGAAGGGCGATTCGCCACTGGTGCTGGCAGGCAACGGCATACTCAAGAGTGAACCTGCCACCGGCCATGGCATCGCCCGCCATTGGTGGCAACAAGGAAACCTGGAAATCCGTTACCGGCAGGGTGGGGAAAGCTGCCTTCTCCCCAACCGGAAGGGGCATAGAAGCCTGAAAAAACTGTTTCAGGAATACCGCATTCCCCCCTGGCTCCGGGAACGTGCCCCATTGCTATACATTGATGGACAACTTGCCGCGGTGGCGGATTTTTGGGTATGCGAGCCTTTTTCCGCCAAGCGCTGTGAAAAGGCCAGGATTTTACTGTGGGAGTCCCCGTTCAAACCCGGCCGGGCCGCAATGCAGTCAAGGGGGTTGGTACAACCCAACATGACAGGCTGACCCAGATACCTGGTGATCGCCGACGGCAAATATCCCGCCCTCCTCCTGGAAAACGTTATCGGCGGTCCCGACTCCGCGTCCAAGGCCGACCTGTCCTGGCAGGGATTCCAGTCTCTCGGTGGGACGGATAATCACGCCCCCTGACCTCACGGGCGGGAAAGGCACCGGCGGCGTTGTAGTAGTCCCGATCCTTATTGCGCGACAGCTTGTCCACTGCTGTATGATGATATATCATCATGATGATTTATCGTCACAGGTGGCAATAATGCGAACGACACTGGATCTCGACGAAGACGTGCTCGCGGCGGTCAAGGATTTGGCCCGCCGTCACCGGCATTCCATGGGAAAGGAGGTTTCCAGGCTGATCAGGCTGGCGCTTCAGGCCAAAGCGGACACTCAAGGCGAATCGGTTGCGGGCTTCGAGCCGTTTCCGGCCAAGGACAGAAAAGTAGTGACCGACGATTTGGTCGAACAGATCCGCGACAGCGAAGGGGTCTGATGCGGGCATTACTAGATGTCAACGTGCTGATAGCTCTGTTGGATGCCGCTCATGTCCATCATGCCCTGGCCACCGAATGGCTGAAACGGGAGGTCGATCAGGGTTGGGCCTCCTGCCCGATCACGCAGAACGGCTGCATCCGTGTGCTCTCTTCCTCGGCCTATCCAGGTGATTTCTCTCCCGCTGAAGTCGCCGGGCGATTGTTCAGGGCAATGGCCCACCCGGCACATGCTTTTTGGCCGGACGATGTCAGCCTGGGTGATGATTCCGCTATTGCCTGGCGACACGTACTTGGACACCGGCAGATTACCGATGCCTATTTGCTGGCTTTGGCCACGAAACACCAAGGCCGCTTCGTGACGTTCGACAAACGAATCGCCCCAAGCATCGTGACCGGGGCCCAGCCGGCCAACCTGGTGGTTTTGGGACACTGACCGCCCCCGCGCAGCTCTTGTTCAGGCGAAAAACGCATCGAGATCGCTTGAATCGTGCCAATTATGGCTGACCCAATGTGCGCGCGATCTTCAGCCGCCGGCCGATTCACCCGCCTCACCGTCCCCGGCTTCGATCAGTGGTAGGTCAGGTTAGCAAAGCGTAACCTGACAATGGGGGTTCAGTTTGTTCTCGGGTGATGCTACGCTCACCCGAGCTACGGTTAGCCGGCGGTTATCTGAATATTTGTTGGATGAAGCCCCTTCTGCCGCGAAGCGGCGCGGAAGATAAGTGCGCCGAATGCTTGGTTGCTTGATGCATTTACAGGAATAAGGGATAATTTTACCCCCTTTATTGAATCCGGGTGTCTGACTAACATGCACGTCACCATGTTGAAAGCCAAGCTGCATCAAGCCCGCGTGACCCATTCGGAGCTGATGTATGAAGGTTCGTGCGCCATTGATGGCGCCTTGCTTGACCGGGCCGGAATCCGGGAGTATGAGCAAATTCATATTTATGATATCAATAATGGCGAGCGCTTCGTCACTTATGCCATCCGGGCGGAAGACAATTCCGGGGTGATATCCGTGAATGGCGCTGCAGCGCGTCTGGCTGCGCCCGGGGACAAGATTATCATTTGCGCTTATGCGGGTGTGGCAAGCCATAAGCTGGCCGATTTTAAACCCACCTTGATTTACCTGGACGAAAACAACCGCATTACCCGCGCCAGTCACGCCATACCTATCCAGGCTGCCTGAAGCCTGTCAATGCTTTATATGAAGATCAGGGCAATCCCATGAACCGATTCTCCCCTCTCCCTTTGGGAGATGGGCCGGGGGAGAGGGGGAAAACACCGTTGCATTCATCGGCTCAAGCCCTCACCCCAACCCTCTCCCAGAGGGGGAGGGGCTTCAATATATCAAGTATGAACGGGAAAAACAGCAGTCATGCGATTGCCCTGATGTGAAGATCTGGGCTTGATCTGAGAAAAAATCTGTTCTGGCTTCCTGAAACCATCCCCCGCCGGATACCGCAATGGCTGCCAGCGGGAATCCCAAAATTAATTTGGCATTCACCGCCGGAAGAATAAATTGATAATCAATGTCAACACGATGCTGATGATAATCATCGAAGTCAGCGGGATGAAAACAAAGCGGTTTTCATCCTCGATGCGGATATCACCGGGCAAGCGCCCGAACCAGCTGAACAATCCCGGCGCGTAATTGAGTATCAGCCCGATCAAGATCAATATCGCGCCAATAATGATGAAAAGCTTACCTCCACTCATCTTGCTTACCCTTTGGAATCTAATTCCCACATTGCGTTTGCCGCCTTAAAACAACCACCATGTCGCCAATCCAAGAAATGCCATGAAGCCAACGACATCGGTGACCGTTGTAAGAAGCACGCCGCCGGCCAGTGCCGGATCAATTCCCATTTTCTGGAGCAGCAAAGGGATGGTAACCCCGGCCAAGGCTGCGCAAAGCAAATTGATAATCATGGCGGTGGCGATTAAGAGGCCGATATGAATCGCCTGGAACCAGACCGTGGCAATGATACCAACCACCACCGCCCAGAGTACGCCATTGAGGAAGGCCACCGCCAGTTCCTTCATTAATAATGTATTGACATTGGTGACGCCGATTTGTTTTAAAGCCAATCCCCGAATCACCAGGGTCAGGGTTTGGGTTCCAGCGATACCACCCATGCTGGCGACAATCGGCATCAATACCGCCAGGGCCACTTCTTTTTGGATCGTCTCTTCATACAGCCCGATAACCCAGGCCGCCAGAAAGGCAGTGATCAAATTCACTCCCAGCCACACCGCCCGCCGCTGGGCGCTGATTTTGACCGGCGCGAACATATCTACTTCTTCGCTCAAACCGGCGTGGCTCATGATATTGTGCTCGGCTTCGTCACGGATCACGTCCACTACGTCATCGATGGTGATTCGGCCCAACAGCCTGCCTTCTTCATCCACCACCGGCGCCGAGACCCAGTCGTGATGCTCGAAGAGCAATGCCACATCGGAGGCGGGCAAATTGGCGGGAATCGCTTCTATATCGGTGACCATCAATTCCCGGACCGTCTTGTCGGGATCCGCGGTGAGCAGGATGGACAAGGGCAGGATTCCGATCAGCTTGTCATCTTTGTCCACTACATAAAGGCTGTCGGTCAAATCCGGCATCTCCCCGCGCAGGCGCAAATAGCGTAGCACTACGTCCAAAGTCACATCCGGCCGCACGGTGATCGTGTCGGTGTGCATGAGGTTACCGGCGGTATCCTCCGGATAGGCAAGCACCTTTTCCAGACGGCTGCGGTCGTGGTGGCTGAGGGCCTGCACTACCTGTTGCCGGATTTTTTCAGGCAAATCCTCGACGATATCCGCCAGGTCGTCTGGGTCCAAGGTACCGGCGGCTTCCACCAAATCTTCCGAATCGGTGGATTCGATGGCCTTGATCAGCCCGCTGCGTGCTTCTTCATTCAGTTCTACCAGGACTTCCCCGGCCACGTCTGCTGGCAGCATCCGCCAAATGACCAGCCGGTCCTTGGGTTTCAGCGCCTCCAGGAGGTCGGCGATTTCAGCCGGGGTCAAGGCGTGGAGAAGCTGCTTCACCTCGGCCAGTTTTCCCGTTTCCAGGTCCTGGTGAAGGGCGAGTAAATGTTGTTCGGTATCGTCGTGTTCGGCGCTGACAGGCATAGGGAATCCTTGGGTTCTGGAGATAAACGAAATAGTTTAACAAACACAGTGGGGTGTTCTTTCTCTTTTTCAAGCCGTATACTTGGGCAAACTCAGTATTGATTGACTTAACCCTCCTTGAGCCGCAAGCTTTTCAAATCCACCGCTGTCGTCGGGGTGTGGACCCTGCTTTCCCGGATATTGGGATTTATACGGGATATGGTCATAGCCTTGCTTTTCGGGGCGGATGGGTCCACCGATGCCTTTTTCGTCGCTTTCAAGATTCCCAACTTCATGCGCCGTTTGTTTGCCGAAGGAGCCTTTTCCCAGGCGTTTGTGCCGGTCATGGCGGAATACAAGGAACGGTGCAGCCGAGAGCAACTCAAGAAATTTCTGGATCGTACCGCCGGTTCCCTCGCTTTGGTGCTGATGCTGGTGACGATTTTGGGGGTGATTGGCGCCCCGTGGATCATCATGGTATTTGCGCCGGGATTTGTATGGGCGGACGGGCAGTACGAGCTGGCGGTGAAGATGCTGCGGATCACCTTCCCCTATTTGTTCTTCATTGCTTCCACTGCGTTGGCAGGCGGGATATTAAATACGTTCAACCGTTTTGCGGTGCCGGCTTTCACCCCTGTTTTGCTCAATGTCTGTCTGATTTCCGCGGCTTTCTGGCTGGCGCCCCGTTTGCCAGAGGCCATTGTGGGGTTGGCATGGGGGGTATTTGCGGCGGGGGCGGCGCAATTGCTGTTCCAGTTTCCCGTGCTTTGGCGAATGAAATTAATGCCCCGCCTGCGTTATGGTTTTCATGATCCCGGGGTGCGTAAAATTTTGAAATTGATGCTGCCGGCGTTGTTCGGGGTATCGGTAACCCAGATCAATTTATTGATTGACACGCTGCTGGCTTCGTTCTTGCCCCACGGGAGTATTTCCTGGCTCTATTACTCTGACCGCTTGGTGGAATTCCCTTTGGGGGTATTCGGCATTGCTCTGGCGACCGTGATTTTACCGAATTTATCCAAGGACTGGGCCGCGGGCCGGCGGGAGGCGTTCTCCCATTCCATCGATTGGGCCTTGCGCTGGGTGGCTCTGATCGGCTTGCCGGCGGCGGTGGGGTTGGCGCTCCTGGCGCGGCCGATTCTTTCCACCTTGTTCCAATACCACTCATTTACCGCCCACGATGTGAAAATGGCCAGTTTGAGCTTGATGGCCTATGCCATTGGCCTGATTGGCTTCATCATGGTGAAAATTTTGGTGCCCGGTTTCACCGCCCGGCAGGACACCAAAACTCCGGTCCGTTTCGGGGTGGTGGCAATGGTGGTGAATCTGATCTTGAATCTGAGTCTGATCTGGTATCTGGCCCATGCGGGGCTGGCGCTGGCAACGTCCCTGGCTGCTTGCGTCAATGGCGGATTATTGCTCAAGCGTTTACGCAAGGAAAAGGTTTACCGGCCAGGCACAGGATGGTGGTCTTTTCTGGTGAAAATAGGGTTGGCCAATACCGCCATGGGCGCAGCGTTATATTTTGGCGCCTGGCATCTCCAGTGGGAGACCTGGAGTCTGCAACAGCGCATGCTTCAACTTGGCCTGTGGATCGGTATCGGCGCTGCTATTTATGCCGGCTGCTTGGTCTTGATCGGGCTGCGTCCAAAACAATTAATGATGGCACGGGGTATTCAAGCGGGAAAAAATGGCGCTTGAACATTATTCCGCCAGCCGCTGGCCGCTAGTCGCGCTCTATGGGTTGCTGTTGATCTATGGCACCTTGTTCCCCCTGCAACACTTGCCTTGGGACGCTCCGGTGGATTTTGACCGCCTCCTGGACTGGCAGCGGGCCTGGAAGTTTCTTTCCAAGGCGGACGGAGCGACCAACTGGCTGGTTTATATTCCGTTGGGGTGGTTGTCGTTTAGGCAGTTGCGAGCCCAATTCCCGCGCGGCTGGGCTTTCCTTGGAGCGCTTTTGCTGGGTGCCGGCTTGAGTTCGATGCTGGAGTTTCTCCAGCTTTACCTGCCCGCCCGGGTACCTTCCCCGGTTGATATTTTCTTCAACGTTCTGGGAACGGCAAGCGGCACCTTGCTGGCCTGGATTTTGCTGGCCTCGCCCGTTGGCCCTTGGTTGAAGGGCAAGCGGGAGACCATTTTGCAACCAGGACCATTGGCGGATCTTGGCCTGATGGTGTTGGGGTTTTGGTTATTGTCTGAATGGATGCCCCTGGTGCCGGTTTTCGATATGGCTGGGCTAAAACACGGGGTCGAGCCAATTCGGGAGGTCATTGAGGGTGCCCGCCAACCGCATTTCGGGAAAATAGCTGTTTACGCCATGAATTTGCTGGCGCTGGGATTATTGCTTTCCCGGTTACTCAAGCCTGAACGCAATACCATCCTGGTTTTCCTTTTGTTTTTTCTTTTGGGGCTGACCGCCAAGGCTCTGATTGTATGGCGGCAGTTGAGTCTGGAATCCCTGATGGGCTTGGGATTGGCGGCTTGCCTTTTGTGGTTGCTGGATTCGCGGCTGCAATCCCGGATTCGCAGCGGTATTGCCATTGGCTTGCTGGTGGTGGCGGAGTTGACCGGCGGTCTGTATGCAAGGGGCAGTTACGCCCAGGAAGCTTTGCGTACCTTTAACTGGGTTCCCCTGGCCGGCCAGCAAAACAGTATCAGTGGCATGATAGACCTGCTTTCATCCGCTTGGCCGGCACTGGCCATGGCATTTTTTACTGTGGTGGCGGTTCGGAAAATCAGGGCGGGGCGGTGGATCATGTTGCTGGGGGCGTTTGCTGTTTTCACCCTGGAATTCTATATCGAGTGGCGGCAACGGTTTTTGCCGGGACGCTATCCGGATGTGACCGATGTATTGGTAGCGGTAGCTGCCTGGCTTTTTGTCTGGTATTGGGCGGAAAGATGGTGGCTAATGGCGGGGGGTGCGGTCACAGTTTCCAGGTTCAGGTTTTTCCATTCCCTGTTCTTGCGGGGCGTGGTGTTGGCTGCCGTAGGGTTATTGGCGATTGGTTGGTTTTTTCCGCAGATTGGCGTGCCTTTTACAGGCAACTCCCATACCGCCACTGAATTATACCGTCTGCCGCCGATGCCCAGGTTCCATGATGATCATCCCCGCTTGCCCGCGCCGAGTGCCGCTGAAATCAAAATACTTCAAGCCCGATATTCCAACACAGTCCAACAATGGCAGCGGGCGGCCAATCATGGCCGGGGGAATCTTGAAGCCATGCTATTGACGGGAATGCTTGATCCGTCCCAGCTGGATTTGGAGCGACTGACCGCCCGCTTGCTGGCATTGCAATATAGCGGGCGCGGCCATCGGCAGGCCATGCCGATGGCCCAGGCGTATGATTGGTTGTATCCCCGTTTATCTCCACTGCAACGGCGGAAATTGCAACAGAAATTGGCCGAAGGCTGTCAATACCTGAGCGGGTTCATCCGCCAGCATGCCTTGTCTCCCTATAACGTTTATCTCTACAACAGTCCTTTGCAGGCGTTGATGGCGGTGTCTCTGGCGCTTTACCGCGATCACCCGCAAGGGGCACGGTGCCTGGCCTTTGCCTATGACCTGTGGAAGCACAGGGTATTGCCGGTTTGGCGCCAGGTGATGGGGCGCGCCGGCGGCTGGCACGAGGGCGGAGAATATGTGGGAATCGGTATCGGCAAGGCAATTTACAGCGTGCCGGCCATGTGGCGCAGTGCTACCGGGGAGGATTTGTTTCGTGGCAGCCAGGGTATCCGGGGGGTTCTCGAGTTTTTGATCTACCGCCACCGCCCGGATCATACCCACATGCGTTGGGGAGACAGCGGCTATTTTGACAAAACATCGCCGGACCGTTACGCGTTGGCGCTGGAATATCGTCACCGCGCGGCCTATACGTTTTTTGGCTGCCGTCCGCAATTGCCCACGGCCTGGCCTTGGGGGCCTTTGCCCGATGACAGCCTGTGCGCCAAGGATTCGATTGCCAAACTGCCATTGCAGCGCTATTTCAACGGCATTGGCATGGTCATCGCCCGGAGTGACTGGGGCGATGACGCCACTTACGTGACCTTCAAGGCGGGAGACAATTTTTGGTCCCATTCCCATCTGGATCAAGGCGCTTTTACCTTGTACAAGGGCGGGCCTCTGGCGATTGATAGCGGCTTGTACGGGCCCCGCTACGGTTCGGATCATCATTTGAATTACGCTGATCAAACCATCGCCCACAATGCCATGACGGTGACCGATCCCGATGATAACGCGCCCCTGCCCGAAAAGGGAGAGAATAAACCACACCGGCCCATCGCCAATGACGGCGGTCAGCGCCGGGTAGGTTCGGGATGGGGGAAAGGCGCGCCCATGGACGTGAGAGACTGGCAGCGTCAGCGGGAAACTTACCATACCGGCCGGATTGCCCGTTATTACGCGGGCGATGATCTGGTGATTGCAGTGGCGGACTTGACGCCGGCCTATACCAACCAACGTTGCGGTAAAGGCAATTTTTATGACCGGACCTGCCGCGTATCGCGGTACTGGCGTACGTTTATTTATGACCGGCAGGAAGATGTGGTGTTGATTTACGACGACGTTACCGCTGTCCGGCCGGAATTTGTCAAACGTTCCTTGCTCCATTTCCTGGCCCGTCCCCGAATCGGGCAAGGAGGGTTGACAGTAAAAACTGGACCCGAACCGGCAATGTCTCGCCAGGGGGGTAAGCTGGATGTGACCGTGTTGTTTCCGGAGAACGCGACTATCCGTCCGGTCGGCGGGCCGGGCGCCGAGTTTCTGGTGAACGGCAAGAATTACGATGAGCAAGGCGCGGTTTGGCGCCGGGTGGCCCGTCACCGCCCCCCAAAGCCGGAGCCGGGCCGTTGGCGGGTGGAGATCATGCCGCTGCCGGGACATTTGCGGGACCGCTTTCTCATGGTACTCAAACCTTCCCTGGCAGGTAAAACGCATCCAGTGACGGTAAGCGCCTTGCGAGAAAAAAACACCTTGGGTTGCCGGCTGCAGGGAAGCGCCAGGAATCTCCGTTTCAAATTCCCCGCCAACCGCATGGGCGTGGTGGTGGAGTTTGACAATGGCAGAAGGGTGACGCTTACCCTTGTCCCATCGTGAAATGCCGGCGGGGCTGGTGCCGGGATAACGGTTTTGACTGGTCCGTCCAGGCCGGCAGCTGGAACAAGGCCATCATCAAGACCCAGCCAAAATGGGCAAGGGCATAGCGCAGCACAAGCGAAGGGCCGGAAGCCAGGTGCTCCCTGTCGGTACTGAGAAGAAATTGCCAGGCAGAAAAAGCTTGCCCGTATTTGACAATCACCGGCTCCAGCGCCAGATCCAGGCAAAAATATCCTCCTGTCAATGAGGCAAGCAGCCAAACCAAAGCTATCGGCAAGCGGTCGGGACGGGTGAGTGCAACGCTCAGCCAGGTGGCGGCCCGGGCCGAAAGGAGAAGGTAAACAAGCAAGCCCACAATCGCCAACGAGTGGCCTTCCCCCCGGAGCAACTCAACCAGGTTATCGGTAGCGGCCCATGGCACAACCACCAAGTAACTTGCCGGCAAAAGAAATGCCGCGATTATGATGAGCAGTGCCCGGTGGCGGCCTATGGCACTGGGCTGATAGAGCCGGCGGTAAACCCCGAGAGCGGCGGCATGCAAAGCGACGGCCAAGGGAACGAGCAAGGCTGTCAGACGGCCGATGATTTCCAGCCCGTGAGGCAAAAAGGTGACCGGACTGCCCACAAGATCGTGCAAGCTTTCCAGAGGGGCGACAATCCACAATCCGGCAGCGGCAACCAAAAGATACAGGCCCAGCCATCGGATATAGGTCAGAACGCCAGGCCAGGACTGAAGGACTATTCGATGCACGTACCAGGCCGGAAAGCCGAATAACCAGCAAAAAACGCCGGCGATTAAAAACGGCCCGAGTACAGGGATGCCGGAGGTAAACAATTCACGGACATTATAGGGAACGCCCGGCAGATGGGAGAGTAGCAAAAAGCCCAAACCCGTGGCCCCAATTAATCCGGCAAACCAGGTCATTGGATTGGCTTTGCGCCAAAGGCTGGCTGCAGGTGCTTGTTCTGGCGGTGTGGATGGCGTGGACAATGGAGAGACCGCCCTGGTATTGGCTAACAGAAAGGAAAATGTCCAAAAGCCCGCCATGCCCCCCATGGTTTCGAGAAACCAGTCGGTCCAGTCCGGATGTTTGTCGGCCAGCAAAAGTTGTTCGGTTTCCACCAACAGTGCGGGAATAGCAGTCAAAGCGATGATCTTTAGCCAGGGTTTATCGGCGGAATTCAGAAACCCAGGAAAAAAGGCAATGATCGCCCCCAGTGGAAAAAAGAACAGGATTTTATGGAGGACTTCAGTGATGGCCCGGAATTCGGTGCCGAAATAATAAGCGGTAAACGGCACGCGAAAGGCTTGATCCAAGCGGATTTCGATCCCCAATGGCGTGAAGTCAAACTTGAAGGGATACCCAAAGACCAGCGCCAACACGATCACCCACAGCCCATAAAGCCAGATAGCGGTAGTAAAACGAATGGGAGCGGTTCGTTCAACACTTCGGTTGTTCCCGGTGGAATGGGCGGGGAGCACTGCGTGTGGCATTTTTGAAAATAGCTTGATACCCAGCCATGCTCCCAGCGCCGCGGTAATGAGATCGGTGATATCGCTCACCCGGCTGTAAACGAATAACTGCCCCAGCTCGATGACCGCGGCGGCGGCGACTGTTCTTTGCCAGGCCTTTTTCGGCGGGTGCTGATAGCACCAAAGGACGGCTGGCGGTATCCATATTAGAATATCAGTGATCAGCTCATACAATGCCTGGGCCGGGGGTAGTGTTGCCAATGCCGCCAAGGGCACAAGAGACAAGCGCCCGTCCTTCCACTTGTGATAGAGTTCTACCGGACTGATGGTCAAATCCAGGGGCAGAACGTTATAAAAAAACAACCCGGCAAGATACAAATAAAGTAGCAGGACGATTTTATTTTCGAGGCTGTGGGCAAATGGTAGCGAGGCAAGCCAGCTGAAAACGCGCTGCCCCTGCCAATGCCAAAGAGCAATCCCGATCAGAGCGCCCAGGGATTCGGCCAGAATGTCATTTTGGGAAACGGTTCGCGGCGGGAAGAACTGCTGGCTGAATTCAATCGTCAGCGCCAGCAGAAATAAAGCCCCCCAGAGCAGGGCACTCAGCAGAATTTGACCGCTTTTGCCACGGTGACGGGCCAGCACTTCCATCCCCAGGAAGGCCAGCGGAATAAACAGCAAAATATTGGCGACCCAGTCGGCGCGCGAGCCAATCCCCAAATCGAGAAAGCGGATCTGGTGGAAGTCATGCCATGCTTGGGTAAGCGGTTTGGGATGAAAATCCAGGGGGACCAGGCTGCCATAGACCACAAAGCCTAAATAGCCGATGGCCAGGAATAAAATCACGCGGCGCGGTTGTTCGTCCATGGGATACAGCTCCTTTAAGCATGCATTTGGGGAGGTTCTGAATGAGTCATCCATGAATTCCCAGAGCGCATCAAGCGAAAAATGCGATTTTTTCTTCGAAACACAAAGTCAAGTGCCAACCGTGCTGGATTTTGGCGGCAAAAGTTTAATAGCGCCCGCCCTGTCAAACCCGATGTTTCCAGTGCCAGGCTTTGTCACCCAAGTTACGGATTTATAGCCAACTTACAGCAATTTATTTAGATGGTATCATCTGTACACCGTAGGAAAACAGTCCCTGGCTTGTTCTTTGAATTTGCTAAAATGCCCAATTTTGCCGTACTGATGAGAAGATGCAGCTGATCCCAGGTTTCAGGCGAATCCCATTACTCGGGACAGTTGCCACCATTGGCAATTTTGATGGCGTGCATCTGGGGCACCGGCATGTGATCGACACCCTGGCCGGGGAAGGCAAGCGCCTGGGGTTGCCTGTGGCGGTGGTTTTGTTCGAGCCACAGCCCCTGGAGTATTTTCTTGGAGACAAAGCGCCGGCGCGGTTGACCCGATTGCGGGAAAAACTGGCGCGGCTCAGTGAACTGCCGGTGGATTGGGTGATGCCGCTTAAATTTGACCGGTCGTTGGCTTCGTTATCGGCGCTGGAATTCATCAACCAGGTGTTACTGGATAAATTGGGCGTCAAGCATCTGGTGGTAGGAGATGATTTCCGTTTCGGCCGGGGGCGAGAAGGGGATTTCGAGCTTCTTCAGCAAACGGGAGCCAGCAAGGGGTTTGATGTGGTTTCAACGCCCACGTTCGAACTGAATGGCATCCGTGTGAGCAGTACGGCCATCCGCCAGGCCCTGGAACAAGGTGATTTGCAGCTGGCGGAAAAAATGTTGGGTCGCCCCTATGCCTTCTGCGGCAGAGTGGTTTCCGGGGCCCAGCGGGGGCGGGATTTGGGCTTTCCCACTGCCAATATCAATTTATCGCGGAAGAAAAGCCCGGTTTCTGGCGTATTCGCCGTTACCGTCGACGGTGTCAATGAAAGACCCTGGCCAGGAGTAGCCAATGTGGGCATCCGGCCGACGGTGGAAGGCAATCAAAAGGTGTTGCTGGAAGTCCATTTGTTTGATTTCGACGGCGACATCTACGGCCGGATGGTGGAGGTATTCTTTCACCATAAGATTCGAGAGGAAATGCGCTTTCCTACTCTGGAGGCGCTGCGCAAACAAATTGAAAGCGATGTGGCCAAGGCCCGGAATTTATTGCAATCTCAGGAAAAACGATGGATTACAAACAAACCCTGAATTTACCCAAAACCGACTTTCCCATGCGCGGCAATCTGGCCAGGCGCGAGCCGGAAAGATTGAAACGCTGGCAGGCCATGGGCCTGTATCAAAAGATCCGCGAAACCTTTGCCGGTAAGCCCAAGTTTGTGCTTCACGATGGTCCCCCTTACGCCAACGGCATGATTCACATCGGCCATGCGGTCAACAAGATCCTCAAGGACTTTATTGTCAAGGCCAAGGCCCTGAGCGGTTTCGATGCGCCTTATGTGCCGGGCTGGGATTGCCACGGGCTTCCCATTGAATTGATGGTGGAAAAGAAAGTGGGCAAGGCCGGGGTCAAGGTCAGCCCCGCCGAATTCCGCCGTGCCTGCCGGGAATATGCCCAATCCCAAGTGGAATTGCAACGCAAGGACTTTGTCCGCCTGGGCGGGGTGGCCGATTGGGAGCACCCCTATCTCACCATGGCGCCACGATTCGAGGCAGATATCTTGCGCTCGTTCGGCAAGATTGTCGCCAACGGTCACTTGAGCCGCGGCGCCAAGCCGGTTTACTGGTGCACCGATTGCGGCTCCGCCCTGGCGGAAGCGGAGGTGGAATACGAGAACAAACGTTCGCCCGCCATCGATGTGCGTTTCAAGGCAGTGGACGAGCAGGATTTTCTCTCTCGCTGCCATCACGTGCCCGAGCATGAAGGCAAAGGTCCGGTTTCAGTGGTGATCTGGACCACCACGCCCTGGACCCTGCCCGCCAACCAGGCGGTTGCCCTGCATCCTGACCTGGAGTACGCGCTCGTTCAATGCCAGACCGAGCACGGCCCTGAAAGGCTGTTGATTGCCGAAGGGTTGCTCAAGGATGTCATGGATCGCTATGGCATCGAGGATTACCGGGTGATTGCCTACTGCCGGGGCAAAGACCTGGAAGGCGTGAGGCTTCAGCATCCTTTTTACCAGCGCCAGGTTCCTGTTATTCTTGGCGAGCACGTTACCCTGGAGGCCGGCACCGGCGCTGTTCATACCGCGCCAGGTCACGGCCAGGACGACTACGTGGTGGGCCAGCAATACGGTTTGCCGGTGGAAAATCCCGTAGGGAGCAACGGTTGCTTCCTGCCGAACACCGAGTATTTTGCCGGCGAACATGTGTTCAACGCCAACGACCATGTGATCGAAGTGCTCAAGGAACATGGGGCGCTCATTCACGAAGAAGTGATCGAGCACAGCTACCCCCATTGTTGGCGCCACAAGACGCCCATTATCTTCCGCGCCACGCCCCAGTGGTTCATCTCCATGGACGACAAGGGCTTGCGCCAGCGCGCCCTGGAAGAAATCCAAAAAGTCCGTTGGATTCCCGATTGGGGACAGGCCCGTATCGAGGCCATGGTAGAGAACCGGCCGGATTGGTGTATTTCCCGTCAGCGCAACTGGGGGGTACCGATTGCGGTGTTTGTCCACAAGGAAACCGGTGAATTGCACCCCAAAACCGTGGAAATCATCGAGCAGGTGGCAAAGCGCATGGAAGAAGACGGCATCGATGCCTGGTTCGAACTGGAGCCGGCGGAAATCCTGGGGGAGGAAGCGGAGCAATACGATAAGATCAACGATATTCTCGACGTTTGGTTCGATTCCGGTGTCACCCACGAGTGTGTGCTGCGCCGCCGCGAAGAACTGGGCTTTCCAGCCGATTTATATCTGGAAGGTTCCGATCAGCACCGGGGCTGGTTCCAGTCTTCCCTGTTGACCTCCGTGGCCATGAACGACCGCGCCCCTTATCAGGCGGTGTTGACCCACGGATTTACGGTGGATGAAAAGGGCTACAAGATGTCCAAATCCCGGGGCAACGTGGTGGCACCCCAAAAAGTGATGGACCGGCTGGGTGCCGATGTGCTCCGGCTTTGGGTCTCGGCCACCGACTACCGGGGGGAAATGGCGGTCTCCGATGAAATTCTCAAGCGCACTTCCGATGTCTACCGGCGCTTGCGCAATACCGCCCGTTATCTTTTGGCCAATATGGCCGGTTTTGATCCAGCCGGTCATGCCGTGCCTCATGAAAAAATGCTGCCGCTGGATCAATGGGCGGTGGACCGGGCCTGGCTGTTGCAGCAAGAGGTGATTGAAGCCTACGAACAGTATCAATTCCATCAGGTGTATCAGAAGGTACATCACTTCTGCGCCGTGGATATGGGCAGTTTCTATCTGGATGTGATCAAAGACCGCCAATACACCTGCCAGACCGACAGCTTGGCGCGGCGTTCCGCCCAGACCGCCATGTATCATATCGCCGAAGGCCTGGTACGCTGGCTGGCGCCGATTTTGAGTTTTACCGCCGACGAAATCTGGGAATTCATGCCGGGGGAGCGGGCCGAGTCGGTGTTTTTGACTGAATGGTATCAGGGGCTTCAATCCTTGCCCGAGACAAGCGCCATGAACCGGGAGTTTTGGGAACAAGTGATGGCGGTGCGGGAAGCAGTGTCCCGGGAGCTGGAAAAACTGCGCGAGCGGGGCGGTATCGGTTCCTCCCTGGAAGCGGAAGTGACCTTATACTGTCAACCCCCTCTTTATGATTTGCTTCGCAGGCTGGAAGATGAACTGCGGTTCGTTCTGATTACCTCCGAAGCCAGGCTTTTACCACTGGAACAAGCAGTGGCGGGAGCCGAGTCGGCATTGGAACTCGAGGGGATGAAAATCCTGGTGGCGCCTTCCGGCCATGAAAAGTGCGTGCGCTGTTGGCACCGGCGAGCGGATGTGGGTTCCAATCCCCAGCACCCGGAATTGTGCGGGCGTTGTGTGGAAAATGTGGAAGGGCCAGGGGAAGTTCGCCGATATGCTTGATTACTTCACCACAGAGACGCAGAGGTTCTAATAATTTTTCCAATTGAAGGCTTACCAAAACCATCAACTAATAGGTTTTTTACTTGTATATGCGGCCAAGGGAGTTCCGGCCTGCCTTCCGTGGGACGCCGTGAACCCGTCCCTGGGGGCTTGATGGTGGCCATCCAGGCCACCAACACCCACGGAAGGCAGGCCGGAACTCCCAAATCAGGTCAAAATTTTGTGGAACAATTGATTCCTGCATTGATTATGAAAACAAAACTCTGCGTCCTCTGCGTCTCTGTGGTGAAGTAATCAAGCATATCGGCGAACTTCCCCTGGCCCTTCCACATTTTCCACACAACGCCCGCACAATTCCGGATGCTGGGGATTGGAACCCACATCCGCCCGCCGGTGCCAACAGCGCACGCACTTTTCATGGCCGGAAGGCGCCACCAGGATTTTCATCCCCTCGATTTCCAATGCCGACTCGGCTCCCGCCACTGCTTGTTCCAGTGGTAAAAGCCTGGCTTC
>JALSQY010000393.1 GCA_026985035.1 Methylothermaceae bacterium | reverse complement strand
CAGGCACTGTATATGAGGCAAACCAGCGCCTTAAATCCATTGCGCCCTTTGAGCCAAGTATTATCCGGCCAAAAAATCCAAATCAGGTCCGTTCCGGAAAAGCGCACCCATAAACGCCTGTTGAGCATGGGACTGCCTCCTGGATCTCAAGTTATCGTCATCCGAAACCGCTCAGGTTCGGTGATCGTCGGCCAGCACAGGGACCGGCTCGCCATCGGCCGGAGATTGGCGGAACAAATTCTGGTCAGTGACTGCCATGAATAAAATGACCATTTCCCTCATCGGCAACCCTAATTCCGGCAAAACCTCGCTGTTCAATGCTCTTACCGGCACCCGCCAACGCACTGGCAACTGGCCCGGCGTCACCATCGAGCGCAAGGAAGGGGATTTTCAATATACCGGGCAATTGTTTCACTTGATCGACCTGCCCGGCACTTATTCTCTGGACATCGACGATACTTCCACGGACGAACGCATCGCCCGGGATTTTATCCTCTCCCATGAAGGAGATCTGATTGTCAACATTGTCGATGCCACCCATCTGGAACGCAGTCTCTATTTGACTTTGCAGCTGCTTGAAATGGGCACCCCTGTTATTTTGGCGGTCAATATGGTCGATCTGGCTGAAAAGCAAGGACTTGCCATTGATATCAGCGCCTTACACAATCAGTTGGGCATTCCCGTGGTTGCGGTGAATGCACGCAGAGGCGAAGGGCTGGAAATCCTTAAATCCACCCTGATCAATCTCCGCCAGCCCCAAAAAACCTTTTCATCACCCATGACCTATCCCCCTCTGCTGCAAGCCCCGATTGAAGCGCTGGAATCCCATTTGCGGCGGCAAGACTTAGCGGTTCCGATTCGCTGGCTGGCCCTCCATCTGCTAAGCGGTCATCCCTCGCCTGTCTCCTTGCCATCGGCAACGATTGCCCTGGCCGACCAACTTCGCGGCAGGATCGAACAAAACAGTGGTGAAGATCCTGAACTGCTCATCGCCGATGCCTTCTTTACCCGGGCCCGGGAAATCGCCCAATCCGTCACCCATAAAAAAACGGCCAGTCCGCACACCGTATCCGACCGCATTGATTCATGGGTCACTCATCGTTGGCTGGGCGTACCCATTTTCCTCCTGGCCATGTATTTGATGTTTACTTTCACCATCAATTTCGGCGGCGCATTCATTGATTTTTTCGACCAAGCGGCCGCGGCCCTGCTGGTCGATGGGTTAGGGGAACTCCTCACTCAATGGGGAGCACCCGGCTGGCTAAGGGTATTTCTGGCCGACGGCCTGGGGGGGGGCATTCAAGTGGTCGCCACTTTTATTCCCATCATTGGTTTTTTGTATTTATTCCTCACCTTCCTGGAAGACAGCGGCTACATGGCCCGGGCGGCCTTCGTCATGGACCGGCTGATGTACCGGCTGGGACTACCGGGCAAGGCATTTGTGCCGTTGATAGTAGGCTTTGGCTGCAATGTCCCGGCGATTATGGCGGCCCGCACCCTGGAGCGGGAGCGGGAGCGGATTCTCACGGTGATGATGGCCCCGTTCATGTCCTGTGGCGCCCGGCTGGCGGTCTATGCCCTGTTTGCGGCCGCCTTTTTCCCTCACCAAGGGCAAAACATTGTATTCGCCTTATATTTGATCGGCATTGGCGCCGCCATGTTTACCGCATTCCTGCTCAAATCCACCCTTCTGCCGGGAGAGCCCGAAGCGCTGTTGATGGAACTGCCCACCTACCAATGGCCATCCTGGAAAAACCTGATTTTGCACACCTGGCTGCGGCTCAAGGGGTTTGTGACCGACGCCGGTAAATATATTGTCATGATGGTCATGGTGGTGAATGTGCTCAATGCCTGGAGCGTAAACGGTGAATTCGGCGACGTGGTGCCGGAAGATTCCATGCTCAGCGCCGCCGCCCGCACCATTACCCCCGCCTTCGAGCCTTTGGGAATCCGGCAAGACAACTGGCCCGCCACAGTCGGCATCATGGCCGGCGTCCTCGCCAAGGAAGTGGTGGTGGGGACTTTGGATGCGTTGTATTCGCGTATGGACAGTCTCCAAGACGGCCCCTCATCCGAACAAGCCCCGTTTGCATTGATGCCCGCCCTCAAGGACGCTGCCGCCACCATCCCGGAAAACCTGCGCGAAGCCATGAATTCCCTCACCGATCCCTTGGGATTCAGGGTGCTTGAAAATGCCAGCGACCCAACCCAGGCAGCGCAAGCACAAGAAATTGACACATCCACCTTTGGCGCCATGGTGCGCCGCTTCGACGGCACGCATGGCGCCTTCGCCTATCTTCTGTTTGTTTTGCTGTATTTCCCCTGTGTGGCCGCCACTGCCACCATTCGCCGGGAAACCGGCCTGCGCTGGATGGCTTTTGCCATTGCCTGGACCACCGGCTTGGCCTACAGCACGGCGACGCTTTATTATCAAGCAGTGACCTACCCTGCGCACCCGCAACAATCCGCCGCTTGGATTGGCGGCATTTTGTTGACGCTGGCCCTGTTTTACAGCCTGCTCAAATTCTCGGCGAACCGGATGGCGCCGCTTGGCCCGCCGGCAACGTCCAATGGCACCCCGGGATTATTGCACCGAAGCTGCTGCAAGTGATTTTTGAAATCCGCGATCTCGTGCGCCGGCACGGCCAGATCCCCCTCAAGGAATTATGCGGGCAACTGCATATTCCCCCGGATACCGCCCGCGCCATATTGAATAAACTCATCCGCAAAGGGCAAGTGGAGAAACTGCCCCCCAGAACCCCATGCGCGGGCGGTTGCCGCCTGTGTCCGCCGGAGACGGTGGAAATCTACCGTTGGGTAAGCCCTAACCCGGATATTTCACCAGCTGGCTTCGGGCCTCCGGATAAGTAACTGATATATAAATACAAATTCACGGTGATTCCTGACAAAAAACAAGAGCCATTTTTCCCCCGGCCCAAATCCTATCCCGGCCCTGGCTGGTCCAGGCACGCCTGGGCTTGAATTTCCCTCAAGCCATAGCCATCGCTATGGCTTTCGGTCCAATCCGGTGCCCAGACGCCCCTGTCCTGCGCCATCATCCGGGATACTGATGAAATATCCGGGTTAGAGACTGATACCCACGCTTACGCCCACCACATGGCGATAATACTCTTCCCAATTTGGATGGGGATTTCTGCTCCCATTAAAATCCCAGTTGCCTTTATTGAAAGCGAAATCCCAGCGGCCCTCGACGAACAGAAACTCCCCAAAGTGCTTGATCAAGGTCACATTGGAATTGAACCGATTCTCATCGTGATCCTTGAAAAAACCATAGCTATCATAATCACGGAAATGATAAGCAACACTGATCCGGGTTTCGATGCCATGGGACCACTTGGCAAACCAGTTAAGTTCTGTACCTGCTTCAGCGTAACTTCTCAGATCAAAGCCGTCTTCATCGTGATAACGGCCGCCATCGACACTGACGGAAAAAAGATGGTTTCCCAGCCGGTAACGGCTACCCACAAAGCCCGTATGGCGCGCATAGTTGTTTAGATTTCGATACCACTCGTATTGAAACCGGTAACCGCCAAAAAGATCCCAATCCGGCGCCAGGTGAAAAGTCACCATAGGCTGGACACCCGTGAGCGTGGAAAGATACCTCCTGCCCAAAAATTGTTGCCCCACATGCAAAAGCACTTCTGCGGTGAAGGCATCTGTTTCCCAAGTTGGCCCGGCATCCAGGCGCCAGGTATAATGATCGACACCATCGGCCAGATCAATATTTTTATCTTCATTGAAGTAAAGGTCGGTTCGCCCCCTGAACCTTGCCCGAACCCCCAAACCTTGTGGTTCCAGGATATCCCGGTAGAGATGGCCATCCACGTTTACCCTGACCAGCCCGCCTTCGAGATCCCTCCCCAAACTGGTAAAGGGGAAAGGGAAAACCTCCTGATCCAACCGTGCCAGGGGTTGGCTGTCGTAAAATACACCCACCTTGCCCCAAAAATAATTTTGCTTGAAAGCCGCCTGCCACGGATCTTCGGTATGCGTGAACGTGGATAATTGCACCGCCTCCCCGGCATCCGCTCCGGCGCTGAAAATCACCCACACCACAAAAAAACAGATTGATGAAAGCCGCATTTTATTTCCCTCCTTTTTTATTCCGGCGTCTGGCGTTATAAAATAACTATTCGTTATAGTCAACAAAGCAAACAATCTAATCTAATGGAGACCGCGAAATGACCAAATACCTGTTGCTTGCCGTACTCACCGGTTTTTTCACCCAAGCCAAAGCCGCGCCAGCACCTTCCAATGGCATAGACTTGCCCAGAACCTATAAAAACTGGCGCGTCATTGGTGTTTCCCACCGCGACGACAATCAATCCCTGCGCGCCATCACTGGCAACGCAACCGCTATCCAGGCGGCGAGGAAAGGGAAAACCGATCCCTGGCCGGACGGCACCATTCTCGGCAAACTGGTCTGGAAAGACAGCCGCCATCCCCAATGGCAACCCGCCCTGGTGCCTGGGGAATTAGTCCATATCGAGTTTATGGTCAAAGACAGTAAAAAGTATGCGGCCACGGGCGGCTGGGGATTTGCCCGCTGGCGGGGCATGAAGTTAGAACCCCTGAACAACGATGGCGGCAAGCCTTGTTTTGAATGTCACAAGGCGGCCGCCAGCACCGACCATGTCTTTACCCGCCCGGCGCCGTTGCCTTAATTTAGTCGGATGTTATGCAAGTAGAGACAGGTTTAAAGCCCACCCCCCCACCGCCGGAATTATTGCCCGCCCGCAAAAGTTAATAAATCACCGGCACCGGGTCCAGATGACGCCACAGATACCACAAGGCTACGGTCCGGTAAGGCCGCCAGCGGCGGGAGAAAGTTTCCAGCTCAGATTTGCCAATGGGCTCGCCTCCGAAATAAAGCCGTGCTATTGCTTTTTGCACGCCGATATCCGCCGGGGAAAAAATATCCGGCTCGTGCAGGTGAAAAATGGCAAACATTTCCACCGTCCATTGCCCGATGCCTTTTATGGCAAGCAGTTCTTTTCTGGTTTGTTCAAAAGGTTGGCTTTGCCAGTAGTCGTCAGTAATTGATCTTTCCAGATACACCTTGGCGATATTCTGAAGGTAATTGGCCTTGGAACGGGACAAACCGGCCGATTGCAGCCTATCCGGCGGCAACTGCATGATGGCAACCGGCGTGACTTCTCCGGCGGCCTGTTCCAGACGTGCCCACACGCTGTCGGCGGCCTTGATGGAAATCTGCTGGCCTACAATGGCGCGCGCCAAGGTTTGGAAGGAATTTCCCCGGCGCACGAGGGTTTCAGGATACCGCTGGATCAAGCCCGCCATGACCGCATCGCGGCGGCTCAAGTAAGCGGTGGCTTCGGGCCAATAGGAAGGACGTGTCATACCATACCTGCTAATTCAATAGCAAATCACCAAGGATCAACAAGCTGCACCTGCCAGGGCAATTACATGCACCAAATTCTCCCCTCCCCCGGTGGGTAAGGGGCATCGAACTATCGCACCGGACCCAACCAAAATAATTTAACCTCCAATACGGAAATATATACAAGGGGGCTTCAAATGGTGCAAATCAAGTATGAACGGAAAAAGACGAGGCGCAAGTGCTGCTGGCTAAGACGATCCACATCACCGCCGTCCTGGAAAAACGGCTTACCAAGCGTGGCAGCAATTGCACCGCGGTCGTGACGGCCTTGGTGGCACTGAAGGATACCCTACCCGACTCCCAGGCGGTCGCGGAACTGCGAAATCTGCCCGATGCCGCCCCCGAAATCCTCGACCAGGACCAAGAGGAACCCCTCATCCGCTTCGGGCCGGATTGTGCCAAGGGAAGTACATGGAACGACCCATCGTCCTGAAAATAGAATAGGCACGAATCATGCTTATTTATCTTTATGGATACGGGGACCACAACAAACATAGCGATTCTCTCGCCGCCTCGTCATCAACATAATGAATTTGCTGATTCATAAAGGTGCATCATGACTGACGTATTCAATGAATATGTTATCGGTACCAGTATATTATTTACTGTGGCCCGGCTATCAGTTGGTCCGCAGCCGTAAACCCTTGAAACAACCTTTGGTATAAAATGGAGTATTGCATGAAAAAAATACCGGCCTTCACTTTGGCCTTGAGCTTAGGTTCCGTACAAGCCGATGACCTGCTGAAACCAGTTGCCGACGCCCTGCAGGGGGATTGGGGGCAGATCAAGACTGATATCCGCTACCGCTACGAATATGTGGATCAGGAGGGTAATACAGAAGAAGCCCATGCCTCCACCATGCGCCTGCGGCTGGGCTACCTGACCCCAAAATTCAAAGGATTCCAGGGTTATGCGGAGATGGAAGGCAACTGGGAGTTGGGATTGGATCATTACAATAGCATTCGCAATCGCCGTCCTTACGCAGTGGTGGCCGATCCTCAGGAAACCGAGCTGAATCGCGGTTGGTTGAGCTACCAAGTTACCAAAGGAGTGCTGGTCAAGGCCGGCCGCCAGCGCATCATTCATGACGACCACCGTTTTATCGGCAATGTGGGCTGGCGCCAACTGGAACAAACCTACGACGCAGTCACGATCCGCAACGAACTGCTACCCGACGCCGTGATTGAGGCGGCATTCATCTGGCGGGTGCAAAACATCTTGTCGCGCACCATTGACATGACCTCGCCACTACTGCATATCACCTATACCGGATTGCCCTTCGGCAAAATCAGCGCCTATGGCTACTGGCTTGACTACGACGACGCCTCCGACAGTGCCAACTTCACTCTTTCCAGCCAGACCTATGGTATTCGCTTCGACGGCCGGCACGCTCTGACGGACTGGCTCGATGGGCTATATCATCTGGAATATGCTCACCAGATGGACTACCAGCGCAATCCTAACGATTTTTCAACTAGCTACTACCGCTTTATGGCAGGACTGTCAGCTTATGGAGTTACCATCAAAGGCACGGTTGAGAACCTGACCGCCGACAATAACGTCGGATTCTCCATGCCTCTCGCTACCCTCCATGCCTTCCAGGGCTGGGCCGACAAATTCCTCAAAACCCCCAAGAATGGAGTGCGCGATGTTTACGCCACTGTGGCTGTCAAACTATGGGGCACCCAGCTGATGGGGGTGTATCATGATTTTCAGGACGAGAATGGCAACGAGCGTTATGGCGAGGAATACGACGCACTGGTGACCCGCAAATTCGGTCAGCATTTCAGTGTGCTGCTGAAATACGCCTATTACAATGCCAAAGGTTTCTCCACCGACACCCAAAAAGTGTGGGGGCAAGTGGCGATGCATTTTTGAGGGAAAAAACAGGTTCATCGCAGAGGAGCGCAGGGCGCAAAGTTCTGGTTTCTTGGAAATTTTTTGCGCCCCGCGCCATTTCCACGCCAAGTCTTCAACGGGGCCGCTTTAACCGTAGCGGGCCAATATCCAGAATCTTCCCAGAGTCTGGTTGGTTGGCAGTCGCCGGCACCGGGCTGAAAACAGCGGGGTTTTCCTCCCCTTCTACCTCGAGAATCCCCCA
>JALSQY010000392.1 GCA_026985035.1 Methylothermaceae bacterium | reverse complement strand
TCGAACCTTTGCAGGTCCCGGTGCGGGTGATTCCCACCGATGTCGCTTCCCGTGAACAGGTTGCCGCCATGGCTCAAGCCGTGGAAAAGGCGTTTGGCCGGATCGACATCCTGATCAATAACGCGGGTGGTGGTGCGGTGGGAACCGTGGAGGACAACCAGTTTGCAGATCAGGCCAGAGAGCTTCTGGAAGTCGATTTTTTCGGCAAGGTGCATTGTGCTCAGGCAGTTCTCCCTATCATGCGTCGACACGGCCAGGGCGCGATTGTGAATCTGTCTTCGGTAGTGGGCAGGAAGGCGTTTCCCAAATTCGGGGCTTATTCCAGCTCCATGCATGCGGTCAGCGCCTTATCCGATACACTCAGGCAGGAACTTTATGGCAGCGGGATCCTGGTCACAACGGTCTACCCTGCCCTGACCCGGACCGCCTTTTTCTCCGGTTTCGCCAGAGACAGGATGCCGGCCCAGTTCACGTACATGAAGCCCCTGGCTCCCGAAACGGTGGCCAAGGCGATCGTGAAGGCCGTGCATAAACGTTCCCCCAGAGTGATTCTTCCCTGGCAGCCCCCCCTCATGTTGCTAGGTGACACCTTTTCCGCAAGGTTTGGAGACTGGTTCGTGCGCATGCTGGATAAGGGATGGTTCATGCGTTTGATTTGGATGTACGGCCAGGGTCCACGCTTTCAACGCGAGGACTAGGGGCATCACGTGATCGAACCTGCTTTTATTCGGCAAGGCACTGTTTCTGCTGATATTCAGGGCGAAGGCGGAACAACGATATCAGCTGACCATGTTGCCTGTCTGTCATAAAATCAATTCATGAATATCAAGGCATTTTTTTCCGTGTGTCCCCCTTAAGGGCGCATCTGATTAAGTCAGAGGCCCCTGCGGTACATGGAGGTGCCGCCAAAGTCAGTCACTGTCAGTGATTGACTTTGTGAGAAAAACAAAAATCACAATTTTTGTTTTTCGCTCTCTGAACACGCCAGGGATGACTTGTTCAGATGGAATGGACACCGCCCACCCATAACCGGCATCGATGTGCCATAGTTGATACTTGTTGATTCAACTTGAACAGGAGGACGGTATCCATGAACAAGATTAGCGTATTGGGTGTGGATTTAGCAAAGAATGTTTTCCAGCTTCATGGAGAAAACGATGGCGGGAAGGTGGTGCTGCGTAAGCAGGTGAGGCGCAACCAAATGTTGACGTTCTTTGCTAATTTGCCGCCCTGCTTGATTGGCATGGAGGCATGCGGCAGTGCGCATTACTGGGCCCGCAAGCTGCTCGAATACGGACATGAAGTAAGGCTGATGGCGCCTGTTTTCGTCAAGCCCTACGTGAAATCGAACAAGAATGACCGCAACGATGCCGAGGCCATTTGTGAGGCAGTAACTCGGCCGAACATGCGGTATGTGGCGATCAAGACCCTGGAACAGCAAGCTATTTTTCACCTACACCATGGCCGGCGTTTACTGGTGAAGCAACGGGGCCAGGGTAAAGTGGGTCACTTTTCAGTTTCCGTTGACACCAGCGAATACCATAGAGGCCAGGCGTCATAAGGTGCGCCAACAACAGGCCGG
>JALSQY010000391.1 GCA_026985035.1 Methylothermaceae bacterium | reverse complement strand
AATTGCTTGACATGTATCCTGTTTTATGCTATAATACATTAAAATTAAAAAACGGATTCAAATGTATATAGCGATAACTCGAAAAAAATATAAAGATACTTACCATGAGCAGATACTTTTAAGAGAGAGTTATAGAGAAGATGGGAAAGTAAAAACAAGAACACTTTTAAACCTAACCAATAAACCCAAAGAGCAAGTCCAAGCAATTGCTGCTGCATTAAAAAATAAAGATGAGATAGTTATTACTTCAGATAACCAAAGTCAAGGTAAGACAATAGGACTTTCGTTTGTTATAGTGTTTATTATGAACCTCTTTGGTATGATAAAACTCTTTGGTAAAACATTTGAAGCTAAAATAGCACTTATGCTTATAGCTGCTAGAATAGTTATGCAAAGTAGCAGACTACAAGCACTTAGCTGGTCAAAAGATGAAGATAAGATTTTAGATTTATTGAAGTTTGATGAAAAAGAGAAAGAGAGACTTGATAAACAAAGTATCTATTTGGGTTTAGATTATATGCAAGAGTATCAAGAGATAATAGAAGATAAACTCTTTAAAAGTTATTATAAAAATAATCCTCCAAAAAGAGTATTTTATGATGTTACAAGCTCTTATGTAACAGGTGATTATAGTGATAGTGAACTTGTAAGCTATGGATATAATAGAGATAAAAAACAAGGAACTAAGCAAATAGTAATAGGTTTATTAACAGATGAAAATGGTCATGCTATTAGTGTTCATACATATCCAGGAAACACTAATGATGTAAAAACATTTGGTGACCAATTAGATAAGCTTAAAAATAGATTTAATCTTGAGAATATCACTATTGTAGGTGATGGTGGTATGATAAAGAGTGAAGATATTGTAAAAATAAAAGAGATGGGGTATGATTTTATAACTTCTATTGGTAAAGCTAGCATACAAGCCCTTATAGACAATAAAGAGAGTAAGATTCAGATGTCTCTATTTGATGAGAATCTCAAAGAGATTATAGAAAATGATACAAGATATATTCTTAGACAAAATCCACTAAGAAGAGATGAGATAAGAGAGACAAGAGATAGCAAACTTGATAGATTAAAGGAGTTTGTTAAAGATAAAACAGATTATTATAATACCCATTATAGAGCTAAACAAGATACTTTAGAAAACAATATAAATAAAAAAATAGCTGATTTAAAACTTACTAAATTTGTGAGTGTAGATATTACCTATGCAGAGGGTAATATTACTGTTTTAGATAAAGAGAAAAATGAAGTCATAAAAACAAAAGAGTTAGCTACTGCTACCATAAACATTGATGAAAAAAAGAGACAAAAAGTAGAACAACTAGATGGTTGTTATATTATTACAACATCTTTAATTGATACTACAAAAGATACCAAAGAGGATATCCATAAAGCCTATAAAACTCTTATCAAAGTAGAGAATGCTTTTAAGACATTAAAGACAGAGTTTCTTGAGATTAGACCACTCTATCTAAAAACAGATAAGAGGATAAAAGGGCATGTAGCCTTATCTATGCATGCATATAATATTACTCTTAAACTTAAAGATTTCACAAAGATAAACCAACTTGATT
>JALSQY010000390.1 GCA_026985035.1 Methylothermaceae bacterium | reverse complement strand
CCAGACCAGCCGGTCAACCAGGGGTTCCAGCGCCACGGCGGTTTTGCCGACCCATTCTGCCAAAGTGGAACGGGAAAGGGTGACTTGATGGCGGGCGGCGATGTGTTGCAGTCGGTACAGCGGCAGATGATCCAGATATTTGCTGACTAAGACCCAGGCGAGCAGGCCGGTTGCCGCCATGCCACCGTCAATAATCGCGGGGGGAACCGCAGCTGCGGTGACGGTTTCGCAGTGTTTGCAGGCATATTGCGGACGAATATGGCGGTGCACAAAAAACCGGGCCGGTTCGACATCCAGCTGCTCGGTGACATCTTCCTTG
Organism: Methylothermaceae bacterium; assembly: GCA_026985035.1. Lineage (GTDB taxonomy): Bacteria > Pseudomonadota > Gammaproteobacteria > Methylococcales > Methylothermaceae > Methylohalobius. The sequence continues at coordinate 1,272 of JALSQY010000390.1, read as the reverse complement.
ATTTTGACCCGTTTATGACCACACTGGCTGCATTGACAGGACTCCGGCTCATGGTGATGTTCAATCCGTGGTAAATGATCAGGCAGTGGCTGACGGCCCGCCCGCTCACGTTTGGGCCGGCGAGCGGAGGGTGCCAGTTGTTCGGCCTCCTCTGTGACCGCAGCGATATCCTCCTGCCGACTTTCTTCGAATAAATCGTGTTGAATGGACGACAGGGCTTCTTGTTTTTTGCCATAACGGATTCGGCGCAGATGGGCCAGTTCCAGCATCAAGGCTTGAATCTTCAAGTCTTTGTGTTGCAGCTCAGCGTCCTTGTTGCAAAGTTCTGCCTCCTTGTTTTCGAGGGCTGTTTGAAGTCCCTGAATGAGAGGCTCAAGCTGTTTTCGAGCGGTTTCATCCAGCTTGATTTTGTTCAGGGATTCGATGATTTTCATGGCTGATATTATACCACAAAAACCGCTACAAGCCCTGAATTTACAGGGGTTTTATCACTTTTTTTCAGGATTTTTAACCTGCGTTTTTATACCTGCAAACCGGCCGGGGGCGAGGCGGATAAACGCTGCCAATCCACCCCCGCGATCAGCCATTGCCATTCCGAGGCCGTGATGGGCCAGCAGGATTCATTCGACGTCGGCCACACAAAATGGCCTTGATGCAAACGCCGGCAACACAACCAGACCCCGTTGCCATCCCAAAGCAACACCTTGATTCGAAGCCCGGTCCGGTTGCGAAAAATAAACGCAGAACCCGCCGTCGGCGACTGTCCCAGCGATTGCTGGCACCACTGGGATAAACCCTCAATGCCGCGGCGTAAATCCATGGGCTCGACCACCAGCCAGATCTTCTCAGGATTTGCAATCAAACCAGACATTGTAAAAGCTCCGCTACCCAACGCGGGGAAATGCTCAGCGGTAAATCCAGACGGTGCCCCGAACTCAACCGGAGTATCATAACGTCAGATAATGGCGGCAAGGCTTCCGCCTGAAGCGTCACGGGCACCAGGGCCGGCTTGTCTTTGACGTTCAACTGAACGTGTCGGCACCAGCGGCCAAATGTTTTGGAATTAATACCATGCTGGCGAGCATACGCCGCTTTCGTGAGTCCACTGTTCTGCCAGGCATTAACGTGCGCTTGTTTTTCATGTTGTTGCATTTAATCGCTCCTCCAAATTTCAAAAAATCAGGAGAATAGCTTTTTTTATGGAGCCTGGGTAGATGGTGGGGCTGGACGCTTACCTATGACATGGGAAAAATCGTCTTTATGTCGATTATT
>JALSQY010000389.1 GCA_026985035.1 Methylothermaceae bacterium | reverse complement strand
AAAGAATCGCGATTCCTGCCAACAATGCCAGTACTGTAGAACTCCAGGCCAGCCTGGAACGCAGCAGCAGACCGACGGACATCACCAACAGAAAAATGCCAACGGCGATTTGAGGAAACCCCGACAAACCAACGTTGACCAAGTTTAAGGTTAAGGTCGTCAATGTTTGGGAAAAAAAGTGCAGCCCTAGCGCATGAATCAGTGGAGGCAGCACATGCACGGCTCCCAACAATCCCACGCCAAGTGCCAACGGCAGGTGGGGCACCCAACGAGCGAGTTTAAACACCCTAACCGTTGGAAACCTAGGGCGTCTTATTTTTTTCAAAAGCCAAGCCATAGAGATAAAAGTGTCGCGTATTGCCTTGTCCAAAATATTAGCCGTTGCCCCTTGGATAAAAGCAATGACAACGACACTATCCGGTTACGCAGCATTAAACGTGTAAACATTATCGCTTGTATTTCCAACCATTCGGCACCAAATATAAGCAAGGATAATCTTGCCCTCAAAGGCAGCATTTTTTAAAAATCGATGACCGATATTCGATCTTTGGATATAGTAGTCGTGTCATAGCAATTTTCTCGACAGGGGGAGACGATGGTTTGGGGAAAGCGCCGCAAGCAGGATACCAGAATCCATACCGATCAGTTACTTGATACCAATCTACATAGCGGCCTGACCGAAGCCGAAGCGCGTCAGCGGCGCGAGATTTTCGGTCCCAATGAAATCCCGGAAAAAGAGCCTTCCTTTTGGTATCGCCTTTTCAAGCGCTTTTGGGGGCCGATTCCCTGGATGATTGAAATCGCCGCCCTGCTGTCAGCCTTAGTGCATAAGTGGGAAGATTTCGCCATTATCGTTACCCTTTTGCTAATCAACGCTTATATCGACTTCCGCCAAGAATCCAAGGCGATGAGTGCTCTTAAAGTACTCAAGCAGAAGCTCTCAAAAACCGCCACTGTCATGCGTGAAGGGCAATGGAAAACGATTCCAGCGCGTGAACTGGTGCCCGGTGATGTTATCAAGCTGAAGATTGGAGATGTCATTCCAGCCGATGTGCAGCTTAAAGAAGGAGAATATTTACTGCTGGACCTTTCCGCCTTGACCGGCGAATCACTGCCAGTGGAAAAGAAAGCGGGCGACTTGGCATATAGCAACGCCTTGGTCAAAGCCGGGGAAATGGTGGGAATAGTGACCGCCACCGGCCTCAACACTTATTTCGGCAAGACCGTGGGTTTGGTGGCCAAGGCCGAACGCGAAGAAATTAGCCATTTTCAACGGGCGGTGATGGGCATCGCCAATTATCTCATTGCAATCACGATTATTCTTGCGCTGGTAATACTCGCCGTCGCTTACCATCGTCATGACCCGATGATAGAAATTCTGCGCTTTACTTTGGTGCTGGTTGTCGCTTCTATTCCCGTCGCTCTACCGGCAGTATTGTCGGTGACCATGGCAGCCGGAGCAGTACGTATGGCGCGTAGAAACGCCGTAGTCAGCCGGTTGGCGGCAATCGAGGAAATGGCGGGAATGGATATCCTGTGCAGCGATAAAACCGGCACTTTGACCCAAAACCGGATGGAGGTGACAGAGCCTGTCACTTACCACCAATATCAACTTGAAGACCTGTTTGTTTATGCTGCTTTAGCAAGCCGTGAAGAAAATCAGGACCCCTTGGAGGTTCCGATTTTCAAGAAATTGGAACAGATGGGTTTAAAAAACAAGCTATCCGCATGGAAACGCTTGGACTTTATCCCATTTGACCCCATCCGCAAGCGCACCGAAGCCACAGTGGAACGTGACGGCGAACATCTGAAAATTGTGAAGGGCGCACCGCAGGTAATTTTATCCTTGTGTGAGCAATTTAACCACCACGAGGAAGTTCTGGAGGCGGCTCAGGACCAGGTAGATGCCTATGCCGAGAAGGGATATCGCACTTTGGCAGTGGCTATCAGCCGGCAGGAAGCCGAGGCTTTCGAATTAGTGGGCCTGATTCCATTCTACGATCCTCCTCGGGAAGATTCCGCCCAAACCATCAGCGAAGCACGGCAACTGGGCGTCGATGTCAAGATGATTACGGGGGACAACCTGGCCATCGCCCAACAAATCGCTAAAATGCTGGGGATTTCCGGTGAAGTCTATGATGTCAAAGAGTTCCACGAGGGGGCGGAAAAAGAATTGATGCTGGTGGCAAAAGTCGTCACCGAAACCTTGTATTCCGAGCTTAAGCCGGACGCCACACGGCGGGATATCCAAAGAGCCGCCCGCAAGGTACTGAGAAATCTGGAAGATGCACTGGTCAAGACCGAAACTCAGCGCGAACTGGTGCGCAAGCACGAATCGGAAATCATCGCCCTGATTGAAAAAGCAGGCGGGTTCGCCCAGGTATTCCCCGAAGATAAATATTTTATTGTCGAAGAATTGCAAAAGGCCGACCATATCGTGGGCATGACGGGCGATGGAGTCAACGATGCGCCAGCCTTGAAAAAGGCCGATGCCGGGATTGCCGTTTCCGGCGCCACCGATGCCGCCCGGGCAGCCGCCGACGTAGTGCTTTTAGAACCAGGATTATCGGTGATCGTAGAAGGCTTCAAGGTCGCTCGCCGCACCTTCGAGCGCATGAAGGCCTATACCATTTATCGGATCAACGAGACCATCCGCTTGATTTTATTCATGACACTGGCGATCTCGGTATTCAATTTTTATCCGGTCACCGCCATCATGATCATATTGCTGGCGCTGCTGAATGATATTCCCATTCTAGCCATCGCTACCGATAACGTACGCCTGGCAGAAAAACCTGTCCGCTGGAATTTTATTGAAGTATTGGGGGTCGCCACTCTCATGGGCGTGCTTGGGCTGGTTTCATCCTTTTTAGTCTTGATTGTGCTGGTAGAATATTTCCACTATCCGCTGGAATTTATCCGCTCAGCGATTTTCCTCAAATTGGTGATTGCTGGCCATACCACTATCTTCATCACCCGCAGTTATGACCGTTTCCTATGGACGCGCCCGTTCCCCTCCTGGCAGCTGCTGAGCGCCAATCTTTCTACTGGCATCATCGGCGTACTGATGGCCGTCTACGGCTGGTTCATGACACCGGTAGGCTGGGATTTTGCCTTGTTTTTTATAGGATACTACGTGATTTGGATGTTCTTCATCGATGCCATTAAGGTAGGCACCTATCGGGTAATGCGCCGGCGGGGCTGGATAGAATAACCAACCGCCTACGGCAAAAACCTTGAGTCTGCTACACCAGAGCTTGGAGTTATCGGGCCAAAGACTCAATCCACTTGAGCCTTTTCGATAGCCTCTGACAGATCCTCCATGAAACGGGCGGCATCGGCGCCAGCGAGAACCCGGTGATCGCAGCTGATCGTCAGGGCGCAACGCCCGGCTTTGTCTGCGGCGGCAACCGCCAGAATAGCGCTGGCCCCCAAAGGAACGATGGCGTCAAACCAAAGCACCCGGGGGAATACCCCCAGATTGGACAGATAAAAACCGGCGCCCTCATAGTCGCTCGGCTGCAGTCGGCGGCGTTGGGTTTTGTCCTTGAGAATGCGCCAGTCTTCGGCCAATTCCTCCAGGGGGCGTCCCGCCACGTCCCGCAGGACTGGAGAGATCAAGCCATCGGGGGTATCCACGGCGATGGCCACATCCACTTGTTTGCGCCAGGCAAGTCCTTTGGGAGTCCAAACGGCATTGACCAGCGGATGCTTTTGCACGGTGACGGCACTAACCCGGGCCATCAACAAAGTCAAAGAAAGCTCGCGCTGTTTGGCCAAATCATGAAGTTTTGTCAAATGGACCCGGGCAGTCAGCTGAAACATAGGCGTAGCGGTGGTGGCGGCCATGTTCTCAGCAATCTTCTCTCGGAGCCCGGAAGGCCGTTTAATTTCATAGTCGGCGCTGTAGCGCAAATCCGGCGCTGGTGCCGACAAAGCCGCGGCAAGCACCTGTCGCGCACGGATTACGCCATCGGCGCCAGGCGCTAGAGTCTGTGGATCAATATCCAATTCCTGGACCAGCTCCCGTGCCAGCGGTGTCATTCCGCCGCTCTCTGTTGGGCGGGCTGAAAGCGCGGCCTGTAGCACTGGCGATGAAGCCTGGAATGTTGCAGGCTGCGATGCCGGAGGAAGAGCACCAGGGCCAGTCTGTGACTCAACCTTGAGTTGCGCTTCTTCAGCGGCAGGCACCGGTGCCGCTGCTTCTGAAGTCGCTTTGGAAGGCTCGGGCGCGGGTTTTGTCTCAGGCTGAGGCGCTTCGGCGAGTGCTTCTTCGCGACTTTCGGCAATCCAGCCAATCACGGTTTTGACTGGAATATCGCTGTTTTCCTGGGCCAGGGGACCTGCTAAAAATCCGTCCTGAAAGGCTTCCAATTCCATCAATGCCTTGTCTGATTCCACTTCGGCGATCACCTCCCCCTTTTTGATGGAATCGCCGGGTTTTTTCAGCCAGCGGACCAGACGCCCGGTTTCCATCGTGTCAGAGAGTACTGGCATGGTGATTGGATGCTTCATGTCTTAATCCTCAGTTAAACAGTTGCTTGGCAGCGGCAACAATATCTTCCACTTGGGGAATCGTTTGTGCTTCCAGCCTTCCGTTATAGGGAGTCGGTATGTCGAGCCCTCCTAAGCGCAGTGGAGCGACTTCCAATTGTGTAAAACAGCGTTCCGTCAAGGTTGCCGCAATTTCGGCTCCAGCACCAGCAAAGCGGCAATCTTCCTCGACAATCAACAGTCGGTGGGTACGGGCTACTGATTCGGCACAAGTATGCCAATCGATAGGCGAAAGACTTCTCAGATCGATCACTTCCGCATCGATCCCTTGTGCAACCAATTTTTCCGCTGCTTGTTCGGCCAATGCCGCCATCTTTGAGTAAGCGATTATCGTCAAGTCCCGCCCCTGGCGGCGGCAAAGCGCCCTATGAGGCGGCGGCGGAGGCAAGGTTTCATCTACCTGCCCTTTGCTGAAATAGAGCAGTTCATGCTCAAGGACGATTACCGGCTCATCACTGAGAACCGCCTGCTTGAGTTGCCAGTAAGCATCCTGGGGCGTGGCTGGCACAACGATGCGCAGCCCAGGCACATTCATTAAGGTATGTTCCAGGCGTTGGGAATGTTGAGCTGCCAATTGCTTGGCCACCCCCCCCGGCATCCTTACCGTCAAGCCCATGGGGAAAGCGCCACCGGACATGAACGGAACCTTGGCGGCCATATTGATAATGGCATCAAGCGCCAGCAATGCGAAGTTAACGGTCATGATCTCCACCACCGGACGCATGCCCATCAGGGCCGCGCCCACCCCCAATCCGGTGAAACTGCCTTCGGAAATCGGGGTATCACGCACCCGCCATTCCCCATATTTGGCATACAATCCTTCAGTGACCCGATAACTGCCGCCATAGAGACCGACATCTTCGCCCAGGATAAAAATAGCCTCGTCCACTGCCATCAATTCATCGAGCGCCCTGTTAAGAGCCTGCCAGTAAAAAATCTCATCTGCCATTGGAAGTCTCCTAGACCGGATATTTCATCAGCTTCCCGGATGATGGCGCAGGACAGGTGCGCCTGGGCGCCGGATTGGACCGAAAGCCGAAAGCTAGGCTATGGCTTGAGGAAAATTCAAGCCCAGGCGTGCCTGGACCAGCCAGGGCCAGGATAGGATTTGGGCCGGGGACAAAATGGATCTTGCCTTTTATCATGAATCACCGTGATTTATGTTTATACAATCAATTATTTTTCCGGAGGCCCAAAGCCGACTGGTGAAATATCCGGGCAGGCCCTGGCTATGTCAAAACTTCGCCGTTACGATTGCACAATAGCGCATCCCATGCATCGTCCATGGTAGGTTCCGGGCATTCCAAGGCAAACTGAACCGCCGCTTCCACTTCGGCTTGGACTTTCTGCTCCAGATCCTTGATGCTTTCTTCGTGAAGATGACCTTGATCCAAGCAGTATTCCCGCAGACGCAACAGGCAATCGGGACCGGCGGTAGCGATTTGTTCCGGTGAGGGGTAGGCTAAAGACAACTCCCGTAGCGCCATTTCCACTGGATCGACTTGCTGAAATGCTTTCACTTCCACTGGCGGGCGGTAACTGCCGGGATCAGCCATGGAATGTCCCCGAAAACGGTAGGTAACACATTCGATCAGCTGGGGCCCAGTGCCGGCGCGGATCTGTTGCAGGGCGTGCTGGGTAGCCTCATAAACCTTGAGCACGTCCATGCCGTCAACCCGCTCGGCAGGTATGCGGTAAGCCGAAGCGCGCTTATAAACTTCAGGCACTGCTGAATGACGATGAATCTCAGTGCCTATCTGATACTGATTATTTTCACAGACAAACAAAACCGGCAGCTTCCACAAAGCCGCCATATTGAGGGATTCATGAAAGGTACCCTGGTTGACTGCGCCGTCTCCAAAAAAGCAAATCACTGCCTCTGGTAAATCCTTGAGGACAATGCCGTAGCCGATGCCCACAGCCACTGGATAAGTCTCGCCCACGATAGCATAGCCACCCATGAAACGACGCTCGGCATCGAACAGATGCATGGAGCCACCCATGCCGCGGCTGCAACCGTGGCTTTTGCCAAACAGTTCCGCCATCACCTCCTCTGCTGGAACACCACGCACCAGGGCATGAACGTGTTCGCGATAGGTGGTCACAATATAATCACTTGCCTCACAAGCGTGCAGCACCCCCACCGCTACCGCCTCCTCACCAGGATAAAGATGGAGGAAACCTGCGATATTGCCCTGCATGTACTCTTGAGCCGCCCGCTCCTCGAAGGCACGGGCCAGCGTCATGTCGTGAAGAAAAGCCAGGGCCTGGTCCCGATCCATCTCAACCTCCTTCAGGTTTTTGCTCATCCTCGGGCAAGTAAAGATCCAAAGCCTGAATCAGTGGCGTCATATACATCAACGCGGGGCCTCCATGCATGATGACTGCCATAAATCCTGCTTCAACAATCTCATCTCGGGTAGCTCCGGACTTGGCAGCGCTCCTGACATGGGAACCGATACACCATTCGCATTGGCTGGCAACGGCCAAACCAACATTGATCAATTCCTTTTCTCGCTTGCTCAGCGCCGGGCCAGCTTCCGTCTTCTGGAAAAAATAAGAAAATGCCTGGGTTTCCGTAGGATAACGTTTGCGCAAGTATGCCAGAGCCTCGTGCATCTCGGCCATTTTTTCCTTCATAGGGTTCTGATCCATAGGGTCACCTTGCTGTGGATTGAGGAGAAATCTGTCATTGAATATTGCCACTGACTTGAAACTTTTTCTAGCTATTTTTGAATTAAAACTTATTTTTATTGACTTATATAAATAAGTGCTTATATGCTCGAAAAAAGCGTTCTTTAATCGATCGGGAGAGACTCAATGACGGAAGAAGTGGCTAAGATCAAAGTAGCCGGCATGCACTGCGGCGGCTGCGAAGCGGTGATTGAAACCACTGTCAGCGCCATGCCCTGTGTCAGGGAAGTCCATGCCAGCTTTGCTGAAGGCACTATGTCCATCCGCTATGATCCGGCTTCTTGTTCTCTGGAAAAGATTTGCCAGAGCCTCGAACCCAAAGGCTATCAGTGCT
>JALSQY010000388.1 GCA_026985035.1 Methylothermaceae bacterium | reverse complement strand
CTCACAACCGCTGATTTTGAATATACTTCTCCTGCTGAAACGAAAGCGACGGACGAAAGCCTTTTCAGGCCAACTGTCTGCGGGCAATCGTCAGCAGATTGGCCGACACAATAGAGGCCCAGACATAAGCCTTGAATGATCGCAGGCCTTTCCACATGCAGCGGGTCATACCAAAGCAGCGCTTGAGCCATGAAATTCCGGCTTCGATACCGGCACGGAAGCGGCGCAGGCGCTTGTACACCCACTGGCTACGGCACATGTCTTCGATTTTGAGGCCGCGTTTTTTTGCAAAGCAGACGTCTTTGATCTTTTTCTTTTTGGCCTTCTCAAGGTTTTCCCTGGAGGTGAAGCCGCCATCCAGGGCCACCTTGAGCGGATATCTGCCGTAGATATCTTTTTGACGCTCCAGCATCTGATCGGTCAGGGTGCTGTCGGTCGGATTGCCGTCGGTGATGACGCAGTCGATAATCAGGTTGGAGGCGCCACCGGTCAGGCAAACTTTATGACCATAGTGCGTGTCCCGCTTATCTTTGACAATGATATCGGTATGTTCCTCAAAGATGGAAACCACTTTTTCAGAGGCCGGGACTTTTTCATCGAACAGCACCCGGCGTTCGGTTTGGTTGACCACCCGGCCAGCGAGTTCATTGTAATGATTCAGTTCAAACCGAAGTGCAACAATGCGCAGATCGGTCGATGCGGTCCTGTCAATGGTTTCGATGGCTTTGGCGACATACCCCATGGTCTTGCGCGTCACCTTGATGAGGTCAATGTATAGTTTGATACGGTCCTTTTTCATTCTGGCGTTGAGAATCCCAAAGGCGCGTCTCTTGGCTCTTCTGGTGTGATTGGTAAAGGTTATGTGCAGGCTGAAATCATCTTTTGCCTTGGCCAGCAGGCGGCTGAGCACACGTACCGAGTCGAAAAGCAGATTGGAATCCCTGGGCTTATGAATGTTGCTCTCTATCACCGTACAGTCGATGCGTACCTCCCGGCCCTTTTCAATTTTTTCGTCCCGGCTGTAATGAACCAGTTCGGTGTTGATGGATTCCCAGGTCTGTGCCGAAAGTGCCTTGATGGTCTTGCACAGCACCGATTTCTTGAAACCCTTGTCGGCTATGCCGATACGCATGAAGCGCCGTAGACTTTTGGAATCCGCAATATGAAAAGACAGCTCTTCATAAGAGATATTGAACATCTGTTTGACAACACCGGCCCGAACCACCTGCTCTGCCGTCATGCCGTTTGCCCCGGATCTAACTTTTCGCGTCTTTCCCCGGCAAAGGTCTTGAAAAGCCAATTCAGTAATGATAGGGTTGCTGTCCAGAATACGGCTGATGGCTTCCAGCTCAGCGGCGCGGGGATGATCTACGGCAGGTTGCATCAGCGGCATTTGTTTTTTGCTCTTCTTGCGCATTTTATGGTAGCTCCTTTCTTTGCTTTGTTTGTAAAAACAATTGGTTGTTGCTTTTACTCTACTACAGCAGGAAAGATTTGTCTACCATAAAATGCGCTTTTTTTATGCTTTCTTCTTTAATATCAGTAACTTTGTATCGTGGATGGACACTAGTTAAGGATTGGTTGGCACGCTATAAAT
>JALSQY010000387.1 GCA_026985035.1 Methylothermaceae bacterium | reverse complement strand
TAAATGCCGGTTGCTGGAAAAGCCAAATTCATTGCAATCGCCTGGGAAATTTTTGCCCGTGACCTGGGCGGAATGCATGGCACAGGCTGTTCCAGGTATATTGTTGCGCTTGTTCGACGGCCTGGGTCAGGTCCAGCCCTTGGGCAATCAACGCGGCAATGGCGGACGCCAAGGTACAGCCGGAGCCGTGGGCGCCTTCCGCCACGCGTTTCCAAGTGTAGATCTGGCGTGTTTTCCCGTCATACAAATAATTTTGCACCGAAGGGGTCTCTTCATCGCCGCCTGTGATAAGAACGCCCCGGCAGCCTTTTTCCAACAGCATTTTGGCGCAGTCGTCCATGTTGTCATATTGTCCCAGCAGGCGGGCTTCCTGAAAATTGGGGGTCAGCAGGGTCACCCGGGGAAGGAGGCTATTCACCAGCGCGTCCATCAATCGGCCGTCATATAAATTGGCGCCACCACCAGCTTTGAGTACCGGGTCCAGAACAACGGGCACTTCAGGCAGGGATGAAAGCCGGTCAGCGATAATTGTGGCGATTTCCGCCGATCCCAACAGGCCGATTTTTATTGCCTGGAACGAGATATCCGCCAATAAAGTGTCTAACTGATATTGAAAATTTTCTGAAGATTGGGGAAAAACCTGATGCACATTTTTGCTATCTTGAGCGGTCAATGCGGTAATGATACTGCAAGGATGACAGCGGTAGTGAACAATCGTTTCAATATCGGCCTGAATGCCTGCTCCACCAGTGGGGTCATGGCCAGAGATTGTCAAAACACAAGGGGGAGACTTAATCATGGCGACTAAACATTGGCAAGCGCACTTGTGCGTGCTTTGTGGTTACCTGTATGAAGACCCGCCAGGCGTTTTTACGGAGGCACCTGAAAATCAGCTGCAGTGGCAGGCGCTTCCCGACAATTGGCGTTGTCCTGACTGTGGCGCCAAGAAAAGTTTTTTTGACGAGATTGAACTCAACATACCTACGGAAGACAATGAAATCAACCTTTAACCCCCGGAGTGTGAAAGGGAACAAATAATTGGTGAGCGCGGTGATTGTGGCTGGCGATTTCTACTAAACTTGAGGCATGTCATCTACCGCTGTCACCTTTCAGGTATGAAGCCAACCCCGGGAAATTATAGCAAGCTTATCACCAATATCCGCAATTTCTGCGGGATCATAAGGGAAATTGAAACCTATCCAAGCGGCAATTTGATGCCGGATCTGCTTCGGGTTCTGTCGTTGATTTCCCACGATATGGAGCGTCTGGATGTGGCCACCGATAGCCAATTTTTCGCGCTTCCCGACCTGGATTACCGTTTTGACATGTTTTGCCGCCTGCTGGAAGTATTAGCACCCCGGATTAGTGATTCGAATCCTGAAAGCTGGGAGACGGCTGTTGGCAACCTGGCGGATGATTTGACCGATTTGTATTTTGAACTGCAGCGGGGGCTTGATCTGCTGGACCTGAATACAACCCAGCCTCTTTCGGCCCTGTCTTTATGGCGCACCGGTTACCAGCTTCACTGGAAAGAACACCTGGAAAGCGCACAGCAGCAGCTAGCCCGGATATTTCATCAGTATCCCGGATGATGGCGCAGGACAG
>JALSQY010000386.1 GCA_026985035.1 Methylothermaceae bacterium | reverse complement strand
CCCTATATCCGCCGCTTCCGTGGCAAGACCGTGGTGATCAAATACGGCGGCAATGCCATGGTGGATGACAGACTCAAGCACGGTTTTGCCCGGGACGTGGTGCTGCTGAAACTGGTGGGTATCAACCCGGTCATTGTCCACGGAGGAGGTCCGCAAATCGGACAGCTTTTGAAGCGGCTGGGCAAAACCAGCCATTTTGTGGATGGGATGCGGGTGACTGACAGCGAAACCATGGATGCCGTGGAAATGGTATTGGGCGGGTTGGTCAATAAGGAAATCGTCAACTTGCTCAACCAACACGGCGGCTCGGCAGTGGGATTGACAGGCAAGGATGGTGATTTGATCCGGGCCCGCAAGATTAGCTTTAAGTCATCATCTCCTGAAACCCAAGCCTCCGAGATTATTGATCTGGGCCATGTGGGCGAGGTGGAAAGCATTGATCCGGCAGTGGTGGATATGCTGGTCCAGGGGGACTTTATTCCCGTCATCGCGCCCATCGGTGTCGGTGAAGATGGCTGTTCCTATAACATTAATGCCGATCTGGTGGCCGGCAAAATGGCCCAGGTCCTGGGTGCGCAAAAGCTTATTTTGCTGACCAATACATTAGGGGTCCTCGATAAAGACGGGGCTTTGTTGACCGGTTTATCGTTGACAGAGGTGGAGCGTCTGATTGCCGATGGCACGATTTCTGGGGGGATGATACCCAAAATCCGTTGCGCCATGGATGCCCTCCAGGGAGGGGTTCAAAGCGTCCATATCATCGATGGGAGAATAGAGCACGCTGTTTTACTGGAGCTCTTTACCGACCGGGGTATTGGCACTTTATTGGGCGGTTGATTTCAATCCTTCCCGGATGAAATTCACAAATCCAGCCCGGATTTCCCTGACTTTGGGGCTTTTGCATACCTCTTCGCCAATAGCGGAGAGTTTGCAGCGCACGTCCAAAAAAAGCGTATCGTATTTGTCATTGTGAATCCGGGCGACGGTCAAGGCGATATCATCTTCCTTTATTGGATCGTGAGCGTGGAGTATGTTTTCACTGTCGATATAGAGCGGCGTGTTGGAATGCATTTTCAGGTAAATACGGGCCAACTGCCAGGCCTGGCCGCAATCGTGATTTTCCGTGCAGTGAACCACGCTGAGAATGACCCGTTGCTTGCTGCTGGGCTCGGTATCGGGGCGGGTAGTGGGGGTTTTTTGAATGCCTTTCCGTAATTGTTTCATCAGCCGGCGGAAGCGTTGCAAATCCTGGGCATATTTTTGCTTGACCAGCTTTTTGGCTTCGTTTTCATGGGCGATTTTCAGCTGGTGCTGTTGGATCTGGCGGCGGGTGGCATCGATATTCTCCACCAGGCTTTTAGGGGCCTTTTTACCCTTACGCTCAATTTCAGCGGCTTTTTTGATATAGCTATCCAAGAGTGCATATTGACGCTTGATATTGGCCGACAAGACCTTGATGCGGGCATCAATGGTATTGAGCTGGCCCTTGAGGGCCAGTTGCAGATCTTCTTCGTTACGGTAGGTGCGCAGCAGCGCCCGGTCACGGGCCAATTGTTCGTCTAAAAGTTTTTTCTCTTCCCGGCGCAGTTGCGCCAGCCGCATTTCCCTGGCGAG
>JALSQY010000385.1 GCA_026985035.1 Methylothermaceae bacterium | reverse complement strand
GCGTCATATTGAATTTACGCGTAATCAGCCGCCCACACGCCATGTGTCCGGGCTGCTGTAGCTCAGAGGTAGAGCACTCCCTTGGTAAGGGAGAGGTCGAGAGTTCAATTCTCTCCAGCAGCACCATCTCGCTTTTTGCTCCAGCAATTTCCCCTAAATACTTGAAAGGGAACGAAAATTCTGGAGTTCCATACACTCCGTTTTGACTGTATCTCAAAGGCTCTGCGAAGGCCAATCTAAGCACAGTCTGGCGCAAAGCAAAGTCGCCATTTTTCCAAATGTTCCAAGGGCTTGGCAGGAATTTCAAGGAGAGTTCAATACAATCCTCCAGCCGTCCCTTTGGTGGGACGGCTTTGGCTATTCTTTCGTGAAGAACCAGTTTCTCACGTTCAAGCGTCTCAATCCTCGATTCATAGGCGCTCACCACAGAAGCGCTGTTCGCCTCAACGATCCGGTCCAGCATTTTTTCAAGCTGACAATTGATGCCTTTGAGTTGCTCCCGCAAAACTTCTTTTTCATTCAGCGCCAGATTTAGACGCATGTTCCATGCATCCTGCAACATGGCCTTGGCCAACTCAAACAACCCCTTTGCAGGCTGCATACCTTTCAAGATGTCGGCAAATCCTTCTTCCATCTTGGCCCTTGGAACCGACTTGCCTTTGGCTTCACAATTCCGCGTCTGACAGCGATAATAGGCATAGTGGCGGTACTTTCCCTTCGACCAGGCAGCCGTCATCGCATTGCCGCAACAGTCACAGGCAACAAACCCACGTAACGGGAAATCTTCGTTGAAGTCTGCACGTGCCGCAGGTCGCCTCTTCTTTCCTTCGAGGACGTCCTGAATTTGCTTATGTGTTTCAAAATCAATCAAGCCTTCATGATGGCCCTTGCGAACGCTGACACCCCATTTAGGGGCCTCGACATACCCGGCATAAACAACTTTCTTCAACAGCCGGTTTACGGTCATCGGACGCAGCGTTCCGTCCTTCTTGTCCTTGGGGAAATATGGATTTCGTTCCAAGAAACGTTGTACTTCAGCTTGCGAAGCAAAATGCCCAATTGCAAAACCTTCGAGCGCCTGGCGCACTACTGGCGCAAGAACCTCATCGGGCACCAGCACCTTGCCTCCACCTGACGCAGCGCTGACATATCGATACCCCACTGGTGCACGGAAAACCCAGAAACCGTTTTCAACACGTGCCTTCATTTTTTGGACAACTTGGCGGCGGTTTTGTTCGCGTTCCAACTCACCTTGCGCGGCGATCACGGTTTCGATGAATTTTCCTTCCGGCGTATCTTCGATGCGGAAGTTGAGGCATTCAATGGTCGCCCCGCGCGTTGCAAACTCACGGCGTAGCTTCAAATGGAATTCTGTATCACGTGCAAATCGTTTCAGATCATCGAAAATAATCACGTAGGGCTTGCCCCTTTGTGCATCGAGATAGCTTAGTAAAGCCACCATTCCTGGGCGATGCATGAAATCACCACTGAACCGCCCCGGGTTTACCGGAGAGTAAAACACTCAAAGGATGAGCCCTATGACAAAGAGAGGATTCACCCCCGCCTATCCAGCCGAACTTCGCGAGCGCGGTGTCCGGCTGTTTCGAGAGAACCG
>JALSQY010000384.1 GCA_026985035.1 Methylothermaceae bacterium | reverse complement strand
GCCGTGGCGTGCCGGTTCGCAGCAAGGCGCCCCATCGCCGCTGTAGCCACCCTACAGCAAGATGGGGCAACGCAGTCTGCGGGCCGGCACGCCACGGCCTGTCTTTGAATATCATAGGGTTAGGGGCGTCAGGCAGGCGCCGGACCTGCGTTCCAGCGCGCTGGACAGGATGTCCAAGTGTCGCGAGTGCATGGATGCACTGGAGCGACCTTGGCAAGGGAATGACCCTTGCCTGCGCACTGCGCCTTGTTCCGGCGCCTGCCTGAAGCCCTGAATGCGATATATATTGTTGCCGGGTTAATAGATAGCTTGAGCAAATCGCATGCTCTGGAGCAATCCAAAAAAACTGCTGTACTTGCGTAGCAAGGCATGCGGGGTATGCCTGTCTATTTTAGATAGCGTTGTGGATCCTGGCGGCCATGTAGTATACGGATGATTTCAACCGTGTTCGCGGTCACACGGTAAAACAGGGTGTGGCTTTCTATAGGAAGGCTTCTGACTTCTGGCAGAAGCTCGTTGCGCTCGGTGCCCATAAGCGGCTGATCAGTCAACAGCCAGAATTGGTTCTTTATCGTGGCCAGGTATTTTTCGGATTGTGCCAGCCCCCACTGTCGCAAGCCGTATTGGTAAATGTCTTTGAGGTCATTCTGCGCGGCTGGCGCAATGACAAGCTGACGAGATGCCATGAAGGTCAGCGCTTGATCTCGTCAAACAAGGTGTCGAGTGCCGATCTTGATTCGATGGCGATACCTTTCCCTTGATCCAGTTGGTCTATTCCGACTTTCAGTTGTTCGCGAAGCCGAGTCAGTTTGATCTCGTTAATCCAGTCTTCATGAGTTTCCATAAAACGGAGTGCCTCACGGATGACTTCACTGGCATTGTTGTACAGGCCGGTTTTCACTTTGGCTTTAACGCGAGATTCCAGTTCGGGCGTTAACGAAATATGCATAATGGCCTCCGAGTGCAGGTTCTTTCATAAAGAATGTTAGGCGAAAATACAAAGATTGTCAATGTATGTATTTTTTGGCCGTGGAGCCGGGCCTTGCTGTCTGGCAGTGTTTAATCGGTAATTAGGGTTTCCTGAAAAATCGCCATCCCGCTGCCGGCCCGCTGTAACCGATGTTGCCCGACTACGCCCGCGCAGCGGGATAACGATGGTGGTCAGCGTGCCAGGCACGCTACGCCCATCCCTCCTCGGCCCTGTGCGCCATTTCGATGTGCACAGAGCAGCGTAATCCAGGCCAAAAAAATCTGTCTCAGGCGTTTCTCCAGGTTCATCACAATGAAGATGATGGCAATGCTCGCCTCGCGGGTGCGTGGCAGCTTGGCCATGATGCGGCCCAACCCAAAGCGCCGCTTGGCCTGTCCAAACGTGCCCTCAATCGGGATACGGGCCACTTCGTCCTCGTACCGTTGTCGGACCTGTTCGCGCAATTCGGCTGCATTGTCCTCTCGCCGCTTCACCGGCCGGCCCAGCGGCGGGCCGCTGGTTTCGATACTGATGGTGGCTCAGCAGCGTCAGCGATACCTCTTCGCTCAGCGCGTCAATAATCGACAGATTCCGCTTCAAATAGCCCAGTTGCCGCCTCAATGCCTTGCGCCGCGCGCGTCCAGT
>JALSQY010000383.1 GCA_026985035.1 Methylothermaceae bacterium | reverse complement strand
GCCATGTTGGAAAAGCTGGATTTTACCCGGCCAGTGGTGGATCAGTGGCATGAAGTGTTAAGCCCGGCCTTGATCCGTAGCGGTTTCCACGAAGTCGATTCCGAGCGCTTGTGCCAGTGGTTGCAAGGTATCTTGACGACCCCGCTGGAAGCGGACGAGCCGTTTTGCCTGCAACATCTGCCCAATCGCGACCGGATAGATGAAATGGCGTTTTATTTACCCATGGGAGAAATCCGGGCGGACCGTTTGCGTGCCATATTGGGGGATCAATTGCCGGACCCTGTTTTGCGGCAAGCCGCATCCCATTTGAATGCCGCTACTGCCGAGGGTTATCTCAAGGGTTTCGTGGATTTGATTTACCGCAGGGGCGGGCGGTACTGGGTCGTGGATTACAAGTCCAATTATCTGGCGGATACCGCGGAGGGCTATACCCGGGAGAAAATGACCGAAGCGGTAGCCGACGCCCATTACTATTTGCAATATCTTCTTTATACGGTGGCCTTGCACAGATTTTTGAAGCTGCGGCTAAAGGATTACGATTACGAGCAACACTTCGGGGGTGTGTATTACCTTTTCCTCCGGGGCATGACGCCTGAAACCGGGCCTGATTATGGCATCTACCGCGACCGGCCACCGCTGGCATTGATCGAGGATCTGGAACAATGGCTGAAATAGGCGCCAGCGACGCTTTCGAGCCGCTGGACCGGCAACTGGCGGATTTATTGGCTGGCGATGAAGCCAAGGAAATCCACCGGCAGGTCATGTTACTGAGCGCCGCGGTCAGGGAGGGCCATGTTTGCTTGCCGGTGCCATCCGCGTTGCATCCATCCATGCGCGCAAGCCAAGCAGTGGGGGAGCCGGGCGCTGCAAAACCCTTGATACTCGATGCTGAGGGGCGCTTGTATTTTCACCGCTACTGGCGCTATGAATCCTGTCTCGCCCAGCGTTTGCTGGAACAAGCGGAAAGCGAGATCGAAGCTCCCCCGCCGGCGTGGCTGGACCGCCAATTGTCGTCTTTGTTTCCCAACGCCCCGTCCCAGCGGCGCGCGGCGCAAACCGCCGCCAACCAGGCCTTGTGCTTGATCAGCGGCGGGCCAGGCACCGGCAAGACCACCACAGTTGCCGGGTTGATTGCGGCATTGCTGGCGTGGCGGCCGGCTTTGCAAATTGAACTGGCCGCCCCCACGGGTAAGGCCGCCGCCCGGATGCAACAGGCGCTTGTGGAGGCCGGCCGACGATTGCCTATTTCTCCCGAAGTGGGGAAATTGATGCCCGCCACCGCTAAAACGTTGCACCGGCTCTTGGGATACCGTGCCGACTCGGTCGCTTTCCGGCATCACCGGGACAACCCTTTGCCCGCCGATGTGGTAGTGGTGGACGAGGCGTCCATGATTGATCTGGCGTTGATGAGCAAATTGCTGGAGGCAGTGCGGCCCGACACCCGCTTGATACTGCTGGGCGACAAGGATCAACTGGCTTCGGTGGAGGCGGGAGCGGTACTGGGCGAGATTTGCGCCGCTGCCAAACAGACAAAGCTAGAGGAAAATCTCGTTTTTCTCGATCGCAGCTACCGTTTTGACGCGGCGGCTGGCTTGGGCCAGTTGGCGAAGGCAGTCAATG
>JALSQY010000382.1 GCA_026985035.1 Methylothermaceae bacterium | reverse complement strand
TTTGGGCATTAGTCGGACGTGAAGAAAAGTTTTCCAGCCTGCCTGGCAGGCTGGAAATACTTTTCTTCAGGAAAAACAAGGTGTCCTGCTGACTTGGGGCGGCCCGGCGTCAGCAGGACATCATTTTTGGCCCCAAGTAAATTGCAAGGTTCTGACAGAAAATCTGTCAGAACCTTGCAATTCACGGATTGTCAGAATGCCAGAAAATGCTGTGTATTCAATCTGTTGTGAATACTTCACGTGCGACTATCTATTTGGAATCCATGGAAATAATTCCAAGGCGGGAGCTTCGCATGACCCCTTGATTTCATTGGTAGCGGGGGAGGGACTCGAACCCCCGACACGCGGATTATGATTCCGCTGCTCTAACCAGCTGAGCTACCCCGCCTTGTGGCGCTTTTCGCTACCGTTGTCCGTCCTTGCGCTCAATGCCGGACGCAGGGCGCATATAGGGGGGCTGCGGGGAAAATGTCAAGCCTTTTTGGCGGACTGCGCAGAGGGGAAATCCGGCGCCCCTGGCGTGTGGCAGAATGTCATGAACCCTTGCCAGACACGAGCCGAAGCCGGATGACCGGATGCGGAATATTCTTCCGTGCACGAACGGATTTACGCAATTTTCATACCTCCATGACAGGCTATGAAGTGCCATGAGAGGCGGTGCGGCCGGGCGTGGGAGGCAATGGGACCTGGCCGCAAGATTGGGGGATTTCGGGGCGCATGTTCAGCCTGGACAATCATAGAAAAATCGGGGCCCTTGCCCTGCTGGCCTTTTTGGGGCTGTTTGCCATCGTGCTGGCCGCCGGCAATCTCGTGGCCTCGCAGAGCATCGAGCACATCCTGAAGAAAAGCGCCATTTCGCGCTCCCAGGAATGGGGGCGGCACATATCCCAAGATTACCGCAATCTCGGCAACATTCTGGCCGGCGGTGCCGAAATGTCCCGCCTGAAGGCGCACCTGCGCAAGGAGGCGAAGTATTACAACATCACCGAGTTCGCCCTCATCGGCAGCCATGGCAACATCGCCATGCATGAAAGGCTGGTGAAGGATGCCGCCACGCTCAACCGCAAAGGCAAGGCGCGGATTGCCCAGGCGCAGGCCTTTGGGCCGGAGGTGGAAACAACCGGGGGCGACAAGACGGCGACGGTCGCCATTCACAACCGGCGCGGCAAGACCATCGGACATTTGCAGGTGCGTATGGACGTGAGCAATCTGCGCAGTTCCCTGAAAAGGTCTTCACAGCGCATCCTGCTGATTTCCCTTGGGGCATTGCTTCTCGTGGGGTTTGCGGCCTGGTTCGCCTATTTCCAGATTTCTTCCGATGCGCGGCGCAGGATCTCGCGCATGGCCGGGGAAGACCGGCTGACGGGATTGCCGACGCGGCATGGTTTTCTGAGCGGGTTCAGCGAGAAGCTCTCGGCAGCGGAAAAGGAAGGCCGCATGCTGGTCTACATGCATGTCAAGGTGGATGCCTTCGGCAAGATCACCAGTACGTATGGCTTTGACGCGGCAGATGAAGTCCTGTGCGCGGTGGCGCGGCGGTTGCGTGGCATTGCCGGCAGCGATGGACTGGTTTGCCGTCTGGATGGTGAGGAATTCGCGCTTGTCATGGAAACAGGTACGGA
>JALSQY010000381.1 GCA_026985035.1 Methylothermaceae bacterium | reverse complement strand
CCGGCGCGCGCTCGAACGCCCTGCCCGACCATGTGCCGGAGGAGGTGAAACAGGACCGCTGGGACCGGTTTATGGCCAAGGCACAGGCCATTTCCGAGGCCAAACTGGCGGCCAAGGTCGGCAAGGTCATGGACGTCATCGTTGACGAAGTAGACGCCGACGCCGCCACCTGCCGCACCATGGCCGACGCGCCCGAGATCGACGGGAACCTGTTTATTGATGAAGGGTTCGAGGGGTTGAAGGCGGGGGATATTGTGACGGTCGAGGTGGACGAGGCGGGGGAGTATGATTTGTGGGGGAGGAGGGTATGAGTGCCGAAGAAAATATAGCGGCGTTACTGCTACCATCACGTGTGGTTGGGAACAATGTTTTCGTCGAATTACAGACCTTATTGGTGAGTAACCCTAAGATTCCTGATACTGTTGATATTGATTTTTCCCGCCTAACATTCATTCGCTCACCTGGCATTGCGTTCCTAAGTAATTTTTCGCATTGGCTAATAGATCAGGGCGCAAAAGTTACTTTCAGCAATCTAAACCCTATTTCGCGGCCCGCGATTAAGTATTTGGATGATTCATTATTCTTCGAACAGCATTTGGGAAGTAAGTTGAACATCTCAAGTCGCTGTCGCCCAACAACACTCCCGCTAAAGCAGGTCGCTAGAAGTGAATGCCATGCTTGGTTAGAGTTTGAATTTTTACCTTGGTTGATCAATCATTCTGGCCTTACAAAAACCAGCTTGGCTGAAGTGACTGCCTGCTTAAAGGAATTGTTTAATAACATTGATGACCATACAGAGTTTGAAACTGGGTGCGTATTTGGACAGTGGCACCCAAAAGAAAAACAAATCATCATATCGATTGCAGATTTCGGGCAAGGAATCCCAAACACTGTGAGAAGGGTAAAGCCTGAGTTAGATGATACAGCCGCAATCATTAAAGCTGCGGAAGATGGGTTTTCTTCAAAGAGTTTGCCAACAAACCGTGGGGCTGGGCTGTATCTATTATTGTTAAATATTGTTCAACGCTTTTGTGGCAGAGTTACAATACGATCTATGGGCGGTTTAGTTGAATTTGATAATCGAAACGGTTTAATATACACTACTCCACACACAAACGTTGGGTTCTGTATAGGGACGATGACCTGCCCCCCAATGGTCCCTCATTCATAACGAGAGTCTGCGAGTTTGGTTTTCATAATCTGCGGTTTCGGTTTGGGCAAGCGCGCCGGGCGCGGAGCCATCGGATAGCTCAAGCGTTCGGCGCGCTTGGGCCGGCGTCTGGTTCCCCAGCGATGAGTGGGGCCTGACGTTGTTATAATCGTAGCGCCACAGGGCCAGTTTCCGGCGGGCGTCATCGAGCGTATCGAACAGCTCCTCGTTCAGAAGCTCGTCACGCAGGCTGCCGTTGAATGATTCGATGAAGGCATTTTGCTGGGGTTTGCCAGGATCGATGTAATGCCAATTGACGTCATTGTCGTCCGCCCACTTGAGGATGGCCCGACTGGTGAACTCCGTCCCGT
The DNA here is from genome assembly GCA_026985035.1 of Methylothermaceae bacterium. Taxonomy (GTDB): domain Bacteria; phylum Pseudomonadota; class Gammaproteobacteria; order Methylococcales; family Methylothermaceae; genus Methylohalobius. Next base: position 102 of record JALSQY010000381.1, on the reverse strand, counting down.
TGTCGGAAACGATGCTTTCGGGCTTGCCATGGAGGCGGACAAGCGCATCAAGCTCGCGCGCCACACGCGCGCCCGAGATGCTGGTGTCGGCAACCAGACAGA
>JALSQY010000380.1 GCA_026985035.1 Methylothermaceae bacterium | reverse complement strand
ATGCCGGCGGCGAAGCTTGGCCCTGTCTTTGCAGCCACCGGAGGTTGAAATTCGCCAGAATGGTGCGTAAATAGCCCAAGGTGATCAGGGCGGTATTGGAGTTGCGTCCATCGATGATAATCTGAACGGGCGCGGTGTTGCCACGAGCCTGATGTTCGCTGAAGCGGGGTCCGAAATGGATCACAAACAGCACCTTGCGGTGGTCGATCAGGGGAGCAATGTCGCGGTCGTGCTTAATCTCCGTGATCTCGGTAAATAGGGTGGAACCGCGTAATTTGGCCAGCACTTGTTGTGATAATTCTCCCCGGTCTTCGTTGTAGACGGCATAGGGAATGTCGTTGAGATCGAAAGTGGCGGCATAACCAAACACCATGAGCTGCACCAGCGGTGGGACGATGACCACGAAACGGCTGCGTTTGTCCTTGAGCAGGGCCAGAAATTCTTTGATGACCAAATGCCAGATGCGTTGGATCATATTCACTCCAGCCGTTTACGTGAGATCTGCCGCGTTCTTCCCAGAAAGACAGCAGCCATGATCACCAATGCCAGCAGATTGGGCCAGAGAATAGGCCAGATATCGCCGGCGAGAAATATCGTTTGCAAGAGGGCGACATAATAGCGCGCTGGCACTAAGTGGGTAATCCATTGAATCACCGTAGGCATGCTGCGGATCTCAAAGATGAATCCAGAAAGAATAAAAGCTGGCAAGAAGGTAACAATAATGGCGATTTGTCCGGCGACAAACTGATTTTTGGCGAGGGTGGAGATCAACAGGCCCATTCCCAGGGCCACCAATAAAAACAAAGACGAACCCAACCACAAGAGCCAGAATGAGCCGCGCAGGGGGACGTCGAACAGCCACACCGCCATCGCCACCGAGAGCAGCATGCCGCCGGTTCCCAATAGAAAATAGGGAATGATCTTGCCGAGCAGGATTTCGCCCATGGTCACCGGCGTCGACATCAACGCCTCCATGGTGCCCCGTTCCCATTCCCGCGCCACTACCAGGGAAGTCAGCAGCGCACCAATCAAGGTCATAATCACGGCAATCAGTCCCGGGACCAGGAAGTTGCGGCTTTCGACCTCAGCGTTGAACCAGATGCGTTGCTGGATATCGACGGGCAATGCCAACAGGGTTTGGGTGACTTGCGAACGGCGGGTTAGCCACTGGATCCAGGTACCGGTGACATACCCTTCCACCAAGCGGGCGGTGTTGGCGTCGATGCCATTGACAATGAGCTGAATTGGCGCCCCTTCACCCCCTTTGAGGCGGCGGACAAAGTCTTCCCGCAGGCGCACGATACCGCGGGCATCGCCGGACATTAGCATTGATTCGGCAACAGGCATGGTGGCGGCCGCTAGGGGAACAAAATATTCAGAGTGATAAAAGCTGCTGGTAAAACTGGCAGCTTCAGGACTGGGCCGTTCTACCACCAACGCCAAAGGTACCCGTTTGGCGTCGAGGGAAACCCCATAGCCGAATAGCAGCAGTAAAATCACCGGCAACACGAAAGCGATGGCGATACTGGACGGATCGCGAATCACCTGGATGAATTCTTTGCGAATTAAGGCGCGGAGGCGGCGATGGTTGTTAAACTTAGTTTGCGGCATGGGTTTCGGTCT
>JALSQY010000379.1 GCA_026985035.1 Methylothermaceae bacterium | reverse complement strand
GAGGCCTGGGTAGGGGTGAACAGCCATTGCCTATTAGGGCAAGGGAAAGGATAAGCCATGATATTCTCCGTAACAGAGGCGATCTGGGAGTCATCACTGTTATTCTCCTGGTCCGGGAGGCGGTTGTGGGTTGCCATAAAGCAAGCTATTGGGGTTGTTGTTGAGCTTACGGGTCAAGCTGCTGAGATCACGGGCAGCTCGCGCAACTGCGCGTGATAGACGCCGTATCTCGGTTTCCAGCGTCTGTGTGGTTTTACGCAGGTTTTGGCCCATGCCGCCGGTGGTCTTTTCCAGGCTGTCACCGAGTTTGGCCAGCGTGGTCGCGGTAGTGGAAAGTTTGAGACTCAACTTATCGTAGTCTGTCATGAGCCGGTTGACATTGTTGAGGAGTATGGGCAACGAGTGCCCGGCTTGTGCGAGGGTGGAAGAGAATGTGTCCGCATTGGTCAAAATCTTATGCAAATGTGCTTTGTCGCGGTCCAATTCGGCAGTCACCTGCTCGAGGTGATGAAGCGTCTTGTGGAAGGATTCTATAGTTGTTTGATTCAAGAGAGCCATCAGGCGATCACCTACCTTATCGATGGTGACAGCCGCATGACTCAAGGCTTCGTCCAGACGATTGGAGAATGAAGCTTGGGAAGGGATTTCGGCAATGGTGCCATCGGGCAGGGGACTGGAGAGCGGTTTTCCTTCAGCGCCGCCTTCCAGCTCGACGAAAGCGATACCGGTCAGCCCCTGGACTTTTAAAATGGCATAAGTATCGGTGCGGATAGGAGTGCCGGCTGCAATATCCATAAGCACGCGCACTCTCGTTGGATTGTGGGGGTCGAGCTGTAATTCACGTACTCTGCCTACCTCTACGCCACGGTATTTCACAGGCCCATTAAGATTAAGGCCAGCCACCGATTCGTGAAAAAACGTCACATAGGGATGGTAGCTAGTCAGCCGTATATCCGAAGCCAGCCAGAGCCCGAAGACGATCGTCACCGCTGTCAAGAAGATGACAAACAGCCCCGTCAAAATGTAGCTTACTTTGGTTTCCATGCGCGTTCTCTGGCCTGGGATACTCTGCGCCCGGAGAAATAGGCCGCAATCGCAGGGTGAGGGAGTTTCGCCAATGTTTCGATCGGTGCCACCGCCACGATACGCTGATTCGCGAGAAAAGCCACCCGGTCAGTAGCATGCCACAAGGTATCAAGATCGTGAGTCACCATCACCACGGTCAAATCCAGCATGGATTTGAGTTTCACCACCAAGTCATCGAAAGCTCCAGCGGTGACAGGGTCCAGTCCCGCCGTCGGCTCATCCAAAAATAACACGGTCGGATCCAGCGCTAAGGTGCGGGCCAAGGCAGCGCGTTTGATCATTCCCCCAGAAAGCTCTCGCGGATACTTGGCGGCAGAGTCGGTCTCTAAACCGGCCAGATGGATCTTGAGCATCGCTACTTCCTGTTTCAGCTCAGGGGAGAGCAGAGTATGTTCATCCAGAGGGAAGCGCACGTTTTCAAATACAGTAAGACTGCTGAACAGGGCGCCATTTTGAAACATGAATCCTAGCCGAAGGCGCAAAAGACGTTCTTCATCTGGTGCCAGACTGTGTGTATCACGACCAAAAACACGAACCTTGCCCTGGTTTGGCCGGCGCAACATGGCCATGGTATGCAGTAAAACAGTTTTCCCCCCACCGGAAACTCCGATAATACCTAAGATTTCACCACGATACACCTGCAGTGATAAGTCTTTATGCACAACGTGACGTCCAAAGCAGTTGTGGATGCCACTCAATTGGATGATGGGTTCGTCGTTCACAGGTCCAACTTGTTGAAAATGATGGAAAACAACGCATCCACCACAATCACCAAAAAGATACTCTGGACCACGCTGCGGGTTGTGGCATACCCCACACTGGTAGCGCCCCCACGGACTTGAAATCCTTGATGACAGCCAATGGAGGTGATGATCAGGGCATAAACTGGGGCCTTGACCAGGCCCACCCAAAAAGAACTGGGCATCAGAAAGGTTTGCGGCAAGCGTTCTATATAACTTTCAATGCCAACGCCAAGCATTAAATCCGAGACTACAATGCCACCTGCCAGACCCGCTAGATCGGCAAATACGATCAACAAAGGCATGACTATTATCAGAGCAGCGAGCTTGGGTAATGCGAGAATTTCAAGGGGATGAAGGGCTAAGCTACGCAATGCATCGACTTCTTCGGTAATCCGCATGGCACCGATTTCGGCGGTATAGGCAGAACCAGTACGTCCTGCCATAATGATGGCCGTTACCAAAGGGGCGATCTCACGCAGAATGGTTAACCCGACCAAATCGACAATAAAAACATTGGCGCCATATTGGTCCAGTGGCCCTCCTCCCTGGTAAGCGATCACTACCCCCATGAGAAACGATAACAAGCCAACAATAAAAAGCGCATTTACCCCGGCGACCTGGATTTCGGCTAGAATCTCACGCAGACGGATACGGCGGGGGTTGAATAGCCACCGCAGCGATTGCGTGGTAAGAGAGCCGATGAAGGCCAAATAGGCCACCATATCCATCAAGATATCGAGGCTGATTTTGCCAAGGTGTTCCAATAACCCGAGTTGCCGCGGCTGCAACGGTTTGTCTGCTGGGGTTTCTTTGACCAGGGAGAGTAAATGCTGATACGGCTTGGCAAAGCGCTCCAAATCTATCCTGCTGATTCCAGCTTGCTCCAAACGCGCTCTTAGGTGGAGGATTGCCATCGCGCCGGTGGTATCCAAAGCCTCGAGTTCCCGGCCATCGATGACGATTTTTCCGCCAATGGGTATGGTCTGCAAAGTTGCATTGAGTGCCTGGTCATTCAGACAAAGACTGGTCCAGCTTCCGGATAAAAAAAGACGGTTGGCCGCTATATCGAAATGAAGATAGGCGGGAATGAAACATTGAGTGGTATCTTTGGGCATGGGCCAAGGATCGCAAATTTATTCTCTTGACAGTGTAAAGCTTTATGGGGAAAAAGTTATTGGCATCTTCTGCCTGATAATGTTGTTCCAAAGAAGAGAGAAATGGCTCAACAAGGTTTCCATTCGCAAGAACCTTCGATTGGCCGCAGGCTATCCATGATCGGATTGGTTGAGGTTAGAGAATAATTACACCAACGCGACCGGTTCTTGATTGGCGGGCATCTGCGCCAGTTCTTCCGGGGTGAGGCGGGCATAGACCTCGATCAAGTTGTCGCCCGTGTCTTTGAGCCACAACTCGTGCAACGGGGTGCCACGCCAGGTAGTGCGTGGCGGCTTGTGAATGGGAAAATCGGCCTCGACAGCTCGGTGATAAGCATCGATCAGCGACTGCTTATCAGGCACTTCGACTCCCAAGTGGAACAGAGTGTCGTGGTGTAATTGCAGGCCATCGTCCACCAGGACGACAAAGTTGGTGCGCAGCCGGTCACTAACGAAGGTGACATAGCGGTGGGTCCACTCTTTGGGTTCGACCCCGAGCAGCCAGGCATAGAACCGGGCCGCTTGGGCGATATCGGGCACCCGGATGCTGGCGTGGAACTCGATGGGATCGAGGGGCTGGGGCAGATCCCGCAGCGCTGCCAAGACTTCGATTCGCTGGGCGATGGCGTCGCGGGTCTGGCGGAAGATCTCCAACCGCTCCTCGTCACCCAGATCCAGGTCCTTGCGGTCCGGATCTGGCATCGCCCAGTTGAGCCTCCGGGCCCTGGCCGCCACCACCGGACATGCCTCCTCGGCACAAAGCGTGACCAAAAGATCCATACCGTCGAGGTCGATTGCATCGATGGCTTTGCTGCGCAAATCCCGGGTATCGATGCCGACCTCCTCCAACACCCGGATGGCATAGGGGTTGACCTGGCCACTGGGCTGGCTGCCGGCGGAAAATACGCTAACATCATCCCCGAAACGCCGGCGGGCCAGGGCCTCGGCCAACTGGCTGCGGGCCGAGTTGGCGACACAAAGAAAAAGCACGCTGTCAAATTGCATTTTCAACCTCGTCTAGGTTATTCCGAAATGGTACTGTTTGGGATTGCAAATGCCGTCACAATCGGTATGCGTCAACATCTGTTACTTCAGGTTTTGCAGTATTTGCCCCAGACTGAAAACAAAGCCTGGACGTCAGTGTTTTTGATTACCATCACTGCAGCGATAAACAGCAGAAACCAACCGAATATTTTTTTCATCCGGGTGCGATTTAGAGTCAGTGATTGCCGCGCGCCAATCTGCCCGCCCAGAAAGACCGCCATGGCCAGTACCAGTGACAGGCGCCAATCCCAATGGCCGGCGGCTAGGTGACCAGCAAAACCGCCACCGGCAGTAAGGCCGACCATTAACGCGCTGGTACCAATTGCGATGTCCATGGGAATGCCCAGCAAGAGCACCATCAGGGGAACCTTAAGGATACCGCCGCCAACGCCAACCATACCGCTTACCATGCCTGCCAGGAAAGAAATCGGCAACGCCAGAAGGAGATGCACAGTATAGCTTTGGCCATCGTACCAGCGGCGCCAGTGATACCATTTCCGATGTTGCGGTGCTTTAGACTGAGACGGCTGGTAGGAGTGGATCATAAAAACCGCGGCGAAGGCTACCACTGCAGCGAAAAGCCAGGATAGGACTTGGTCACTGAGCCAGGCGGAGCCAACGCCACCAACAAAGCCACCACTGGCAGTCACCGATTCCAGCACAAAGGCCAGTGGCCAATCCACTTTATGGGCTTTGCGAAATACCAGAGTGGCCGACAGGGAAGTCACCATAATCAGAAACAGACTAGTGGTGGCGGCCACGTGAAAGTCAATACCCAACAATACCTGTACTGGTGTATAGAGGGTACCGCCTCCTTGGCCCAGCATCGAAAAAACGATGGCAACGATAAAGAGGAGACACCAAAGTATCGTGATTGAGCGCAAAGCCGGGTTGGAAATAAACGACAGAAGCTCAATCAAGGAACATTACCTGTCTAGTTCAGCATGCTCATTAAGTGGACGATATTTACTCGATCATCAACCGAATAACGGAATACCCAGGGGTCTTGGTCCATTGATGCATGGAGCCATCAAACAATCGCACTTGCTTATTCCCTAAAATTTCATGGAGGGCAAACCAAGTGGTACTGCCAAACACGCCGCTATTGCAATAGGTGATCGAGGGTGCTTCCGGGTTGATTCTAACCGCTCGTGCTGCCGCATCAATGACTTCCGGGTCATAAAAGCAGGCTGGGCCTAACTGATGGGCAACGAGGTTGGCTGAGAAAAGTTTCGCGCCTGGAATATGCCCCCAACCATTTGGTCTGACAATGCCGGGAGCCGTCAATCCAAGGTACACATCTAAAGTGCGCGCGTCCAGTAATTTCCAAGTCTTTGTCAATAAAGTCTGCCTGGTCTGTTCGAGATCGGCTAGTAGATCCGTACGTTCCTCAACGATCTGAAAATTTCCTGGTGGAGGTGTGACTGCGTGGTGTTCAAGGGGATTGCCTTGTTTAATCCAATTAGCAACCCCGCCGTTGAGGAGCGTTATGGAATCGTGGCCAAAATACTTGAGTGTCCAATACAAACGTGTGCAAACAGCCAATTCCTTAAGATCGGCACAGCGTCCACAAACGACAATGGTCTGATTTTTATTGACGCCGCATTCCTGCATCAAAGCCTGAAAAGCTTCGGCCGTTGGACGCATGCCTTGAAGTTCAATACCATTTTCCACGCGCTGACTAACAACGCTCTTCCAAGGAACGGAAACCGCCCCCGGAATATGGCCGGTAAGTCCCTTTAAGGGGGTATCGGCAAACATGGCTTCATCTTCGGGACAGAGTGGACCGGCAAAGCTGCGTGTTTCCATGCGCACATCTAATATTCTGACTTCGTCGAGATGATCTCTTAACCACTCTGGCTCCACAAGGGGGCCAGGTGGAGAAAGGGGAGGGGCTGAATCATTTTTGGGGGGCATCGCTATTCTCCCAGGAAATGAATGGGTTTAAAAAAATCACTACATAATCCATTGTCTTGCGTATAAATTCCCTGGGGATTTGTGTGATGTTGAAAGAAAAAGTGATCAGTACAGGATTGCCAGGACTGTGGCCATCGGTATTTGCACGGACCATGGCAGCTAGCCCAGATATTTCATCAGCCATTATGCGCTGCTTTCGCACAGAGATATGCCATATATTCCAACATACAGTTTCTTCCATCTTGGAAGCGTGCCCCCTCCTTATTCATAAGGAAAAGCTACATTAGCAAAAACGAGATGGTTTTTATACGAATTTTTAAATATTTTCTTATGAAAAGCCGCGACTAGCCTTACAAAATGGAATAGCCACAATGGCAGTTACATTTTTCTAGGCGGGGGCATTCGTTAAGGTTCCTCGAGCCACAGATCGGGTCCGGCCCCACTGGGGCTGGCATACCAATAACCTTCGTACAGGGTCCAGTTGTCCCAATCGCTGAGGGAGGGATACTGGAGCAGTGCTTTCCTATAGGTTTTTTGCAGATAGCGCAATACCCGTGCCGGTAGGCCATTGCGTTTTAAATTTTCGATTTGGTTAGGTAATAACCGGTAAACCGTGTGGCTGCGCTGGATCTTTTCAATGATTTCATCCGCCGGGACCCCTTTTCTGCTCAATGCCACGATCTGGGGTACCGTCAAAAATGACGAAACTGAAGAAGGTTGGCTACTGCAACTGATCAACCCAGTACCGCTAACCAAAACAGCTAATAACAACCGCCATTTGTCCACTATTAATCTTTGCATGAATTAAGTTTCCTTTATCGTGTTTGTCAACTGCGCTAAGGTCTATTGACGACCTAGTCTTCTGTCTCGACGCCCTATATCAAATTCCCATCGGTATAAATGTAAAACAAAGCGATCGATAGAAAAAAAGCTGCATACCCAATAGCTAAGAATTTTGCAGTGAATATGATTGGATGAGCTTCTGTTCCTTGAGAGAGATATATCTTGTAGGCAATCAGATTGGCAAGCGAGCCAACCAAGCTGCCAAATCCGCCCGTATTCGTTCCCCAAAGCAAGGCCGCCCAATTGTGGGTGAACTTAGCAAACACAAGTGCAACTGGGACATTACTCATCAATTGACTGGCCACGGCTGAAAGTACAAAAACATGTTTTGAATGGGCAATTTCAGAAATCAAGAGGGCCTTCATGTTTTCAGCGATGCCAAAGAAAAAAAAGAAAGTCAGTAATAGTGAATAATCCACCCGGAAAGCTTTTCGGTCAAACAGGACTGCGGAGAGTACAAGCGGAAATATAGTTTCTAGCGGCAATGTGTGAAGAACTACCAGAATCACCAGGGCCAGAAATATGACATGGAAATATGCAAGCCGACTGATCTTGACTGTTGAGGAGGTCGCCTGCAAAGCCGCTTCTGTTTTGATGAAATACGAGCAAAGAATCAGAAGGCATAAAAAGGCCAATGAGAACGGGGCCATGGTCTGAATAAATTGGGCCGGAGGCACATCATAAAACCAATATATATAAAGGTTTTGCGGATTCCCGAAAGGAGTCAATGCAGAACCGGCATTCGCGGCAAGGGCTTCAAAAATCACTACCACATCCTTGCGCCTGATGTTCATATTCATGGTCAACGGTACTAGGGTCATCAAAGCAACATCATTCGTTATCAACATCGAGAGGAAAAAGGCCGATGTCACCAACTTCAATGGGATGGCTTTGCCCGTTTCGATCCGCTTGGAAATTTGTAAAAGAAGGCCGCTATTTTGAAGTCCTTTGATGGCCACAAGCAGCAAAAATAAAATAAGTAAAACCTGATATTCTTTTGGAG
>JALSQY010000378.1 GCA_026985035.1 Methylothermaceae bacterium | reverse complement strand
GGGTTGCGATACATAACCTGCCACAAGGCGCGGACAGACATTCATGCGCCAATGAATCTGCATCAATGTGAATGGCGCGCCAATGAATTTTCATTCGCCATAACAAAAATGGGCGCAAACCGCGCCCATTTATCTGAATTCGTTATCCAAGGAAGCCCTGAACCATTCATCCACGAAGCCCCGGAACACAAAAAACAAAAAGCATAATTTCTATTTTGCCTTTCAATCAACCGCTTATCGCAATTGATTTCGGCGGTAATTGGCCGTGCCTCGGGAAGATTTGCACAAATCAGACTTCCCCTTAAATTTTCTCTTTGATCCGCGCCGCCTTGCCACGCCGGTCTCTCAAATAATACAACTTGGCCCGCCGTACTTTACCCCGGCGCTTGACTTGAATGTCTTGCACCAGAGGGCTGTAGAGAGGAAAGACGCGCTCCACCCCTTCCCCGTGGGAAATTTTGCGCACGGTGAAGGCAGAATTCAGCCCCCGGCTGCGTTTGGCAATCACCACGCCCTCAAACGCTTGCAGGCGCTCGCGGTTGCCTTCCTTTACCTTGACCTGGACCACCACGGTGTCGCCTGGACCAAATTCCGGGAAGGATTTTCCCAGCTTGGTCATCTGTTCCTTGTCGAGTTCTTCAATGATATTCATCGTTCGAATCCCCTTGTTGCAGTTCAGTTCTAAATTCATCCAATAATTGTCGTTGCTCCGCTGTCAATGCCAGCTTCGCCAATAGATCCGGGCGCCGTTGCCAGGTCCTGCCCAGTGCTTGTTTCATCCGCCAGCGGGCGATGGCCTGGTGATCGCCGCTGAGCAAAACCCGGGGCACGCTCAATCCCTCAATCACTTCCGGCCGGGTATAGTGGGGATGATCCAACAACCCCTGGACATAAGAATCCTCCAGGGCAGACTGCGGATCGTGCAAAACCCCTGGCAGCAACCGGGTGATGGCATCCATCATCACCAATGCCGCCAACTCGCCCCCGGAAAGCACATAATCACCGATGGACCACTCTTCATCGATGTCGGTTTCCAGCAACCGCTCGTCGATGCCCTCATAGCGGCCTGCCACCAAGATCAGCCGGCTTTCCCCGGCAAACCGGCCGAGATCCTTTTGCTCCAGCCGTTGTCCCTGAGGCGAAAGATAAATCACCCGGCCGGGCATTTCCGAATCTGCCTTCGCCGCCCTGATGGCACCACGTAGCGGCTTGACCTTCATCACCATTCCCGGGCCGCCGCCGAAAGGCCGGTCATCCACGGTGCGGTGGCGGTCTTCGGTAAAGTCTCTCGGATTCCAGGTTTTCAGCAGTGCCAGTTTGCGTTCGATCGCCCGCCCGGTGACGCCAAATCCGCTGGCGTGTTCAATCATTCCGGGAAACAAGGTAACGATATCAAAACGAATCATCCCATCTACCAAACCATCACCGGCATCAGAAATCAGGATCCCAATCCACCTGAACCTTGCCGGCTTCCAAATCCACCTGCTTGACCACCTGATCCCGTATCCAGGGAATCAAAATTTCCCGGTTTTCGTCCCTGACAATCATCACATCATTGGCGCCGGTTTCCATCATTTCGGCAATCCGGCCCAGGCATTGATTCGCCAAGTTCTCCACCGTCAAGCCGATCAAATCCTGCCAATAATATT
>JALSQY010000377.1 GCA_026985035.1 Methylothermaceae bacterium | reverse complement strand
TTAAAACCAATGGCATAGTTCCCTCCACATGCTCGGTAAAAGGCAAGCCCAAAATTAAATTTAACAAAGGCAATGCCATTTCCTGGGAGATTAAAAATACTGGTAAAACCGACGTCCATCTTGAAAGTGCGATGATTCTCTGGCCTACCGCCAACGGCAATCTGGTTAAGATTAATTACTCTGGGTCTACTATCTTCCGTAGTTTATCCCCAGCGCCCTCTCTTACCGTCAATTCCAAAGACTGGACAGGAGACATAGAAGACCGGGAAATAGAGGATAACGACCGGGCGAGAATAGTCATCAAGTTCGATCGGAAACCAAACAAAGACCCTCTAAACTATGAAATCCGTCTGTTCTTCAAAGAAGGTTGCAGCGTTGAATTCCCAGTCTCTTCCTCGGTTCTTTTCGAGGGCGATAGCGATAAAAAGGCCAAACCCAGTTTTGTGGCTTCCCAAGTAGGTGCTTCCAAACTACACGATGAAGGCATCGACGGTAGTGGAATCACCGTAGCGGTCATTGACACAGGGGTTTGGGCAAGTCGTGGTTCGGCAAAATTTATTCGCAGCGATGCTTATGGAAGTAACCGCTTGCTTGCTCAATATGACGCCCTGGCAGGAAAATCACTAAAAATCAACTCCGACAGCGATGCTAATGGTCACGGCAGTCACGTTTCCAGCATTATTGTCAGCAGCCGGCGCAAAAGCGGTGAGTTCAACGGTATTGCCCCCAATGCCAACCTGATCTCGGTGAGGGCTTTTGACCGCGATGGAGAAGGTAGTTATGCCAATACCATCCGCGCCCTCGATTGGGTGGTCACCCACAAGGACGATTATAACATCCGGGTGGTGAACCTCTCTTTCAGCGCGCCCCCCCAATCCTATTATTGGGACGATCCCATCAATCAAGCGGTGATGGCAGCTTGGCAAGCCGGGATTGTGGTAGTCGCCTCTGCTGGTAATAAGGGGCCAGATCCCATGACCATCGGCGTTCCAGGAAATGTCCCCTATGTGATTACCGTTGGCGCAGTAACTGACAATATGACTCCGAAAGATCCTTCCGACGATACCTTGGCGACTTTTTCTTCCGCCGGTCCGACTTTCGAAGGCTTCGTCAAACCCGAAATTCTAGCGCCAGGTGGACACATTCGCGGCCTGATGAAAGCAAAAAGCCGACTAGAACAACTACATCCAGAGTTCTACGATGGCAATAGCTATTACACCATGTCAGGTACTTCCCAGTCGGCCGCCGTGGTAACAGGTATCGTCGCCTTGCTGCTGCAAGCCGATCCCGGTCTTACCCCAGATGACGTCAAATGCCGTCTGATGGCTTCCGCACACCCGGCAACCGATAGCAATGGCAGACTGGCCTACTCTATCTTTCAACAAGGCGCCGGCTTGGTGGACGCTTATAAGGCGGTTCACAGCACGGCAAGCGGCTGTGCTAACCAAGGATTGGATATCGAGGCAGATTTGGCAGGAACGGCTCATTTCGGCGGCGCGGCCAATCGGGATGAAAACGGTAACTATTACATCATGGGCCTGGATGGCTATCTTTGGAGCGACGGCTATCTGTGGTCCGATGGTTATCTCTGGAGCGATGGTTATTTATGGTCTGATGGCTACCTTTGGTCAGACGGGTATCTCTGGAGCGATGGCTATCT
>JALSQY010000376.1 GCA_026985035.1 Methylothermaceae bacterium | reverse complement strand
AGGGTCCGCGCATACCCGGAATATCTCCTTGGCCATAGTTGGCTGTGCCATAAAAAAAGCGAAAAGACTGACTGCAATACCTAAAAAGCGGATCATTGAAATACTCCATTCAGTAAGTTCCAAATCATAAGATTCTTATCATTAGACGCAAAAAATTTAAAAGGATCAATACCAGCCCGGACATTTCACCAGCCGGCTTTAGGGTCTCTGGATAAGTAACTGATGTACAAACAAAAATCAAGGTGATTCATGAAAACAGCAAGAGCCATTTTGTCCCCGGTCCAAATCCTATCCCGGCCCTGGCCCAGCCATCATCCGGGATACTGATGAAATCTCCGGGCCAGAATAAAAATAGCCCTGACCAGAAACCCGGCCAGGGCTATTTTTACAATAGCACTATAGCTAACTTACTTTTTCGGTAGAGCGAAAGTAGTCAGCACGCCACCCAACTGGGTGAATTTATCCAAAGAGCGGTATGCACCTACGGCGCCCAAGCCCTCGGTATCTTCTTCCAGACCTGCGGCCATACCAATACCGGCCCAACCACCCAGGCCAGACAAAACACCAATGTATTGTTTGCCATTGAACTTCCAGGTGTTCGGATTGCCGATAATACCTGACGGGGTCTTGAACTTGTAGAGCTCCTTACCGGTTTTGGCATCACGCACCTTCAGATAGCCTTCCAGAGTGCCGTGTACCACGATATCACCCTTGGTGGCCAAAACGCCGCTCCAGACCGAGAAAGGTTCGTCATAGGACCAGACGATTTTACCGGTCTTCGCATCCCAGGCGGTGAAAACACCCAGGTTGCTAGAACCGTTCTTTTTACCGGTCTTGACATCACGCCCTGCCGGGAACATGGTCAAGGTTGCACCCACATATGGCTGGCCAGGTGTGTATTCCACTTCGAAAGGCTCATAGTTCATACACACGTGGTTGCCTGGCACGTAGAAATAGCCAGTGCGTGGCGAATAAGCCACGGGACCTTGGTTCTTGGAACCCAAAGCCGCCGGACAAACGTCCTCGGTATTAACGTCTTCACCGTTTTCTTCGGTGCTGTACTTGGGATCGACCACAGGGCGGCCGGTTTTCTTGTCGACTTCCTTGGCCCAATTGACCGCTTTGTCATACTTTTCGGCCACCAGCAATTCACCGGTTTCCCGATCCAGGGTGTAGGCAAAGCCATTACGGTCGAAGTGGACCAATGTTTTGCGCTCTTTGCCATTGATCTTTTGATCCGCCAGCACCATTTCGTTGATGCCGTCATAATCCCATTCGTCGTGTGGAGTCATCTGATACACCCACTTGGCAACCCCGGTATCGGCGTCACGGGCCCAAATGGTCATGGACCATTTGTTGTCGCCGGGACGTTGCACGGGATTCCAGGTGCCGGGATTACCCGATCCGTAGTAGATCAAATTCAATTTCGGATCGTAGCTATACCAACCCCAAGTGGTACCACCACCGATTTTCCATTGATCACCTTCCCAGGTTTTCAAGCTGGAATCTTTACCAACGGGTTGGAGACCCTTTTCGCTTCCCATCCAAGTCATGGTTTTCTTGGGATCAAGGCCAACTTCCTTGTCAGGACCGGTGCTGTACATTTTCCAGGCCAGCTTTCCGTCCTTGAGGTTGTAGGCTGCGATAAAGCCGCGAACCCCGAATTCACCGCCAGAAATACCTGTCAACACCTTGTCTTTCACAACCAAAGGTGCATTGGTGTTGGTCATCCCGACTTTGGGGTCACCGTTTTTCACTTGCCAGACCACTTTGCCGGTTTTGGCATCCAGCGCAGTCAAGGTAGTATCGGCTTGCTGGAGGATAATTTTCCCATCCCCATAGGCCAAACCACGGTTCACCACGTCACAACACATGACCGGGATTGTCTCGTCGGCATCCTGGGTTGGTTCGTATGCCCAAATGATGTGCTGATCTTTGGGATCGATAGCAAACACTTTGTTAGGAAACGGTGTGTGCACATAGAGCACACCGTTAATAAATAACGGCCCACCTTCGTGGCCTTTTAATTTACCGGTTGAAAACGTCCAGGCTGGCGCCAAATTCCCGGCGTTCTTGTTGTTGATTTGATCCAATTCACTGTAGCGGGTGCCCCAATAATTACCGCCCCAAGTCGCCCAGTTGGATGCATTTTTACTGAGTCTCACGACTTCTTGGTTTGCTTGCACCCCAGGCACAACCAGCACCGACATCACTGCCGCTGCAATCAGGCCGTTCTTCAAGGGTTTTTTCATGTGATCCTCCTCATTGTTTTTGCTGATGGTAAGTCACTGACACAAGGATCGGTCTTTGTGAATAGGAAACTTTCCCAAACACTCCCATGACTTTTCCCGGTCAATCCTTAGGGCAGTAAATTGAAGGATTTTGCCCTAAAAGTCAAGAAAGGCCCGTCTTCTTTAGACCTTTCTTTGATATTTTGATGTGCTTGGCAAGAGCCGCTGAATAACAACCCCGCCAAACACTCAAAAATAAACACGTCCATAAAGCATTAGCAGCTTGATCTTTTTTTAAGGCGCCGCATAAAGTTCATAGACAAAAATATTAATGAATCCGCCTGCCTAATTGCCCACCTGCCCGTACTTTAATCGCACAGAACTTGAACTCCGGAATTTTAGCGTCGGGGTCCAATGCCTCGTTAGTGAGCAGGTTGGCGGCCGCTTCATTGTAACAAAATGCCATAAACACCGTCCCCCGTTGCATGCCGATATCCGGACGGGCATAGGCGGAGACTTTGCCGCGCCGTGATTCCAGCGTAATAATCCCGCCGGGTTCTCCTCCGATCTCGGCCAAATCTTCAGGATGGATGACCGCCACAGGATCCGGCTCAATGGCATCCAAAACCGCCGCATGGCGGGTCATACTACCGGTATGCCAGTGTTCTAGCTGGCGGCCGGTAATAAAAACAAAGGGGAAAGCCTCGTCCGGCATTTCCGCGGCATGGATAAATTTGGCGGGCACCATCTTGCCCCGCCCCGATGGGGTGGGAAAACCCTCGGTAAAAATCACTGGCTCGCCCGGATCCCCTTCTTTCTCACAGGGATAGATGACAGAGTCTTCTTTCTCCAAGCGTTCCCAGGTAATTCCCGCTATGCTGGGCATGGCCTGGCGCATTTCATCGAACACCTCGGTGGGTCCCGCATAGTTCCAGTCCAGTCCGATACGCCGGGCGATTTCCTGAATAATCCACCAATCCTGGCGCGACTCTCCAGGAGGATCAATTGCCTGACGGCCGAGTTGCACCCGACGGTCAGTATTGGTAAAGGTACCGGTTTTTTCCGGGAAAGCCGAAGCCGGCAGAATGACATCGGCAAATCCCGCGGTTTCCGTCAGGAAAATATCTTGCACCACCAAATGATCCAACCTAGCCAACGCCGCGCGGGCATGCGAAACGTTGGGATCGGACATGGCGGGATTTTCCCCTTCGATATACATGCCGCGAATTTGCCCTGCCTCGATCGCATGCAGCACTTCCACGACGGTCAATCCGGGCTGAGGATCCAAGGAGCTGCCCCAAAGCTGTTCGAATTTTTGCCGGACCCGGGGATCATCCACCTTTTGGTAATCGGGAAACACCATGGGTATTAATCCCGCGTCAGACGCTCCCTGAACGTTATTTTGGCCCCGCAAGGGATGCAAGCCGGTGCCGGGACGGCCGATTTGCCCTGTCATCAATGCCATGGAAATCAGGCAACGGGCGTTATCGGTTCCATGGATGTGTTGGGATACACCCATGCCCCACAATATCATGGAGCCTTTCGATTTAGCATACAGCCTTGCCACTTCCCGGATAGTTTCAGCGGGTATTCCGCAAATGGGGGCCACCCGTTCGGGGGGATAGTCTTTCAAATGCTCACTGAGCAGATCAAAGCCTTCGGTCCATTGATCAATATAGGCTTGGTTAGTCAATCCTTCTTCGACTATGGTGTGCATGATGCCATTGAGCAAGGCAACGTCAGTATCTGGGCGAAACTGAAGTGAATATTCGGCAAAACGGCATATTTCTGTACGGATGGGGTCCATCACAATCAACTTGGCCCCGTTTCTTGCCGCATTCTTGATCCAGGTCGCCGCAACCGGGTGATTGACGGTGGGATTGGAGCCAATGATGACAATCACTTCCGCCTTCATCACATCTGCCACGGGATTGGATACGGCGCCGGAACCGATACATTCGAGCAAGGCCACCACCGACGAGGCATGACATAAGCGGGTACAGTGATCAACGTTATTGCTGCCAAAACCGGTACGCACCAGCTTTTGGAACAAATAAGCCTCCTCATTGCTGCCTTTTGCCGACCCAAAGCCTGCCAAGGCTTTGGGACCGTGTTGATCGCGGATTTGCCTTAATCCGCCCGCGGCAAAATCCAGCGCCTCATCCCAGGTTGCCTCGCGGAAAACCTCATACAGATTATCGGGATCCAGTAACTCGGTAGTCTTGGCAACCCCTTCCTTGCGAATCAATGGCTTGGTAAGACGGTAGGGATTGTGGACATAATCAAAGCCGAAACGGCCCTTGACACACAAGCGGTTGTGATTGGTTTCTCCATCGCGCCCTTCCACATAGATAATGCGGTTGTCGCGAATATTGTAGGTCAACAGACAGCCGACCCCACAGTAAGGACAGGTGGAGTTGACTTTTTTATCCACAGGCAGATGCCCTACCTCTCCCGCCGGCATCAAGGCGCCAGTTGGGCAGGCTTGGACACACTCGCCGCAGGCCACGCAGGTGCTATCCCCCATGGGATCGTCGAGATCGAAAACAATTTTGGCCGCCGCGCCGCGGAAGGCGTAACCGATCACATCGTTGGCCTGTTCCTCGCGGCAAGCGCGCACACACCGGGTACACTGGATACACGCATCCAGGTTGACCGCCATGGCCGGATGCGATAAATCAGGCGCTGGCTGACTGCGCGCAGGATAGCGGGGCTGGCCAACGGCCATTTTCTGAGCCCAATAGTCCAGTTCGGAATCATCGCGGTAAGGGGATTTCCCTTGCTCTGGCATATCCGCCAAAAGCAGTTCCAACACCATTTTTTGGGATTTTTCCGCGCGCTCGCTTTTTGCCTTGACATTCATGCCTTCTTTCGGAGCCCGGCAGCAGGAAGGCGCCAGCACCCGCTCGCCTTCGATTTCCACGACGCAAGCACGGCAGTTGCCATCCGCCCGCATTCCCTCCTTGTAACAAAGGTGGGGAATCTCGATACCGTGCCGCTTGGCCGCTTCAAGAATGGTTTCGCCTTCAACAGCGGTAATTTCCTGACCATCCAGGGTGAAGGTAAGGGTTTTGAGTTCATTCACAAAATCGGGATTGGCAACCATGATTCAGCCCTCCAACTCTTGGGGGAAATACTTGAAAACGCAACGGATGGGATTGGGCGCCGCTTGTCCGAGACCGCAAATGGAAGCATCGGCCATCACTTGACACAGATCCTCCAGCCGCTCCTGATCCCACTTACCCTGCTCCATCAGCAGCGCGGCCTTTGCGGTCCCAACCCGGCAGGGGGTACATTGGCCGCAGGATTCATCCTCGAAGAACCGGGTTGCATTCAATGCCAAGGCTTTGGCGCTGTCGTGCTGGGAAAAAATAATAACCGCCGCGGAACCGATAAAACAGCCATAAGGATTGAGGGTATCGAAATCCAATGGGATATCGCCCAAGGATGCGGGCAAGATGCCGCCAGAGGCGCCACCGGGGAAATACCCATAAAACTCATGTCCGGGAAGCATACCGCCGCAGTATTCTTCGATCAGCTCCTTGACGGTAATTCCCGCCGGAGCCAGATGAACACCGGGCTTTTGCACTCTTCCCGAGACCGAAAACGAACGCAGCCCCTTGCGCCCGTGACGGCCATGGGAAGTAAACCAATCGGGACCTTTTTCCACAATATCGCGCACCCAATACAACGTTTCCATATTGTGTTCCAGGGTGGGGCGGCCAAACAAGCCGACTTCCGCCAGATAGGGCGGCCGCAGGCGGGGCATGCCTCGCTTGCCTTCGATGGATTCCACCATGGCCGACTCCTCTCCACAAATATAAGCGCCCGCGCCACGGCGCAAATGAATGGGTGGCAGTGGCGCTTGAACGGGCGGATCAGCCTGTAGCCTGGCCAATTCTGTTTGCAAAATTTGCCGGCAGGCCGGATATTCGTCCCGGAGATAAATATAGATTTCCTCGATACCAACGGCCCAGGCGGCAATCAGCATCCCTTCGAGAAAGCGGTGGGGGTCGGATTCCAGATAATGGCGGTCCTTGAAGGTACCGGGCTCCCCTTCATCGATATTCACCGCCATCAGTCTGGGCCCGGGTTGTTTTTTGACGATCTCCCACTTGACGCCCGCCGGAAAACCCGCGCCTCCCAGTCCCCGGAGACCGGAATCCTTCATGGCGGCAATGACGGTTTCAGGGTCCCCGCCCTCATCCAAGCAAGATTTGAGCAGACTGTAACCGCCATCAGCGCGATACTTTTGGTAATCGATATAAGCCGGCACTGGCGCTTCCACGGCGCTGGTTTCCACAGCCGCTTTCACTTTATCTGCATTGGCTTGATCGATGGGATTTTGGCCGACGATCGCCACTGGCGCATGCTGGCAACGTCCTACACAAGGCGCTGTGATTACCCGGCCCTCGCCTAATCCTTGGCGCAACGCTCGCAGCAATTCCTTGGCGCCGTGCATTTCACACGTCAGTGACTCACAAACCCGGATAGTCAAAGGCGGTGGCGGGGCCTCGCCTTCCTTGACCACATCGAAATGGTGATAAAAACTGGCCACCTCATAAACTTCCGCTGGCGACAAATTCATTTCATGAGCCAGGGCCACCACGTGCTTGGCGTGGATATGCTTAAAAGTATCCTGAATCTTGTGAAGATGCTCGATCAACAAATCCCGCCGCCTGGGCGCATCGCCGAGCAGCGAACGCACCTCTTCCAGCGCCTGGAGATCAACGGGCCTGCCACGGGCCACCCGCCCTTTCTTTTTACCGCCTCGTACCTGTTCCACAGCCATATTACCTACCTGTACAGTAGTGAATTTATCCTTGCAAGGATATACAGAGAGCTATTGGGAATTCAAACTCTTATTGTTTACATGTTAATTTCATTTCAAGAAACAATGAGCTTCGGCGGCTTCTTCTACCTGTTTCAATTTATTTCGCAAGACCTTCGATTGGGGGGGATCCCGGAAAAGCCCGCCTCTTTCACCGGGCATGGAGCGCAGATTCTTGAATACAATGGCTTCTGAATATTCCTGATAACCCATTTGCTTGGCCAGCTCATCGATTTTGCAGCTGCAATGATAGAGGTTGTCATAATTTTGTCCGCCATGATCGCGCATACACTGGAAAACGTATTCCACCCGTGCCTGGGTAGGAAAGTCATTAGTGAGTGGTTTGGCTTGAGCTTGTTGGGCCTCCTGCTGCACCTGCTTGTTGCCATGACTGGCGCACCCTGTAAGGCCCACTATCACTAATCCGGCAATCATCCCCTGCTTAATTGCAAACATATCTACTCCTATCGAAGTACTTTATGAATTTTGAAATTTTACCATTTATGCTTATGGATAGCGGCAACGAGTAACTATCAGGCAGGGCAATCGCATGACTGCTGTTTTTCCCGTTCATCCTTGATATATTGAAGCCCTTCTCCCTCTGGGAGAGGGGAGAATCGGTTCATGCGATTGCCCTGAGCTATCAGGTAGAACGGCTTGATACTCTGAAGCCTTTTCCGCAATTTCAGGCTCGGAAGATATCCGATCCATCGCCCTGGTTGTGACATTTGTCCAATGACCCAATCAGACAGCGATTTGGGTAAAATCGTATACCTGTGGAAAAGGTGCAGCGGGATCCA
>JALSQY010000375.1 GCA_026985035.1 Methylothermaceae bacterium | reverse complement strand
CGGATTGATGTTTGCTCAGGACGATGCCATTGGTCTCGGGAATATGCTCCAAACCTTCGATTTCGTAGTGTAGGTTGCAAATGGAAGCCACCAATCGGATTTGCCAGCGGGCCCATAGTTGGGCCAGCCGGTAACGGTAGTCGTATTGTGGGAACAAGGAAACGAGCAATACCGCCGGCGTCAGGACGATGGTAAGCGCGGATTGTAGAAACAGGCACAAGCCGGATCTAAGGTATAGGCTGAGTGATTTTGTTTTTTGTAAGGACATTGCTTGCTTGATAAAGGTTGTCGAAAACAGGGATTCCCGGATGGGGATGCTGCCGGAGGGTCATTCGGCCTTTGCCGGTTTTCACCAAAATCGCATGAGCTTCCACCGCCTGCGCGGCTTCCACATCGCGCCAACTGTCGCCGATCAGCAGGGTCCGGCGCAAATCGGCTTTGAAATCGGCGGCAAATTGCAGTAGCAGCCCGGGGTTGGGTTTACGGCATTGGCATTCATCGCCCGGGCTGTGGGGGCAGTAATAAATGGCTTCGATACGGCCGCCCGCCTGTGCCACTGCCTTAAGCATTTTGCCGTGGATGGCTTTCAGGGTTTTCAGATCCAGCAGTCCTCGGGCCAATCCTGACTGGTTGCTGATGACAACGACCCGGAAGCCTGAAGCGGTCAAACGGGCGATAGCTTCCAGACTGCCCGGGATAGGGCACCACTCTTCCGGGGACTTGATAAACTCGGGCGAATCCTCGTTGATTACACCGTCCCGGTCCAAGAGGATTGTGTGAATCGCCTCATATTCCGGAAAATCATTGGCCTTCGTCATCCTTGCAGGCGAGAAATATCCGCGATTTGCAAGAACAGGGCCGCGGTTTCGTTGAGTAAATTGAGGCGATTGCGCCGCACAGACTCGTCCTCCACCATCACCATGACGTGGTCGAAAAAGCCATCCACTGTTTCTTTCAATTGCGCCAATCTTTTCAACGCCTGGGTGTAGTCCCGCCGTTGCAGTAAAGGAGTGATTTCCCGCCGCGCCCGTTCGACTTCGGTATGAAGCGCGATTTCCTCGGGCGCTTGAAGGCTGTCCGTTTCGGCAGCGGCAAAGGTGGTTAGTCCCGACTTGCGCAAGATGTTACGAATCCGTTTGTTGGCAGCCGCCAGGCTTTCTGCCTCGGGCAGCTGACGGAAGGCGTGGACGGCTTCAATGCGGTGGAGGAAATCCAGCAGGTTCATGATTTTCAGCGCCGCCACGGCTTCAAATTCATCGGCGTTGAATTCTTTTTCCAGCAGGTAGCCTTTCAGCCGCTCGAGGATGAAATTCTCCAGGGTTGCCAGCACCTGACTCTGGTCAAAACCGTGGCTATAGTTTGCGGCGGCGGCTTGCAACAAATCCATGAGATCCAGATCCAGTTCTTTTTCAATCAAGATACGGATGATGCCCAAGGCCGCCCGGCGCAAGGCATAAGGGTCTTTGGCGCCGGTAGGGATCTGGCCGATACTGAAAATACCCACCAGGGTATCCAGCTTGTCCGCCAGGGCCAGGATTTCCCCGCAGCGGGTTTCCGGCAGGGGGCCGCCGGCGAAACGGGGGCGGTATTGTTCTTCCAGCGCGGCGGCGACTTCTTCCGCTTCCCCCTGGGCCTTTGCGTAATAGCGGCCCATGATGCCTTGCAATTCCGGGAATTCCCCCACCATTTCCGTGGTCAGGTCGGTCTTGGATAAATGCGCCGCCCGCCGGGCCGGCTCGCTATCGCTGGCAAGTGTGTCGGCCAGCAAAACGGCCAGTTTTTCCAAACGCCGGGTTTTATCCAGCAGGGTGCCGAGTTTTTGCTGAAAAATAATGCCCGCCAGTTGTTCCAGCCTTTGTTCCAGAGGGGTTTTCAGGTCCTGGTTCCAAAAGAATTCGGCATCCGCCAAGCGGGGCCGGATGACTCTTTCGTTGCCTTCCCGCACCGAATCCAGACGTTTACTGTCCAGATTGGCCATGGTGATGAAACAGGGCAGCAGCGCATGATTGCCATCCCGGACCGGAAAATATTTTTGATGGGACTGCATCACCGTAATCAGCACTTCCGGCGGCAATTGGAGGAAGCGCCGGTCAAAATTGCCCATTACCGCTACCGGCCATTCCACCAGGGCAGTGACTTCCTGGAGGAGGTCTGGAGTGATATGGGCGTGTCCTCCCGCCTCACCAGCCAATTTGTTGGCCTTTTCCTGAATCCGCGCCCGGCGCTCATCAAAATCGGCAATCACCCAGCCCTCGCTGAAAAGCAGTTGGGCGTAGTGATCCGGGTTGGCGATGGTCAAGGGTTCCGGGCTGTGGAAGCGGTGACCGAAGGTGATGTTTCCGGCTTTCACATTGAGAATTCGGGCGGGAATGACTTCGTCTCCAAACAATAATACTGCCCAATGGACCGGGCGGACGAATTCCACCTCCAGGTCGCTCCACCGCATCCGCTTGGGGATGGGCAGGGCCGCCAGGCTCTGCTGAAGGATGCCGGCAATCAGCGCCTGGGCGTGGGTGCCAGGCGTATGAATCTGGCAGCAGAGCCATTCGCCTTTGTTATTTTTCATGGTTTCCAGCTCTGCCACTTCCACGCCACAGCTTTTGGCGAAGCCGATGGCCGCGGGCGTGGGTTGGCCGTCGGGCCCGAAAGCGGCCTGGAGGGCAGGGCCCCGGCGGACTTCGGTTTTGTCCGGTTGAGTTTCCGCCAATTCGTGGATGATGAGCGCCAGGCGTCGTGGGGTGGCATAGGCCTTGATGGAGTCAAAGCTTAATTGCGCCTTTTTCAGGCGGGCGGCGGTTTCATCCCGCAGGGCGGTCATCAGCGTGTGCAGGGCCTTGGGAGGCAGTTCTTCGGTGCCCAGTTCAAACAGTAGATCACGGTTGGCCATTAGTCATCCTCCTTGGGCAACATGGGAAAACCGAGCTTTTCGCGGCTCTCGTAATAGCCTTGGGCGACGCCCCGGGCCAATTCCCGGACTCTGAGAATGTAGCGTTGCCGTTCGGTGACCGAAATGGCGTGGCGGGCATCGAGCAGATTGAAAGTATGGGAAGCCTTCAATACCTGGTCGTAGGCGGGCAGGGGCAAGTCGTGCTCCAGCAGCTGCTGGCATTCGCGGGCGTAGTGGTCGAAGCTTTGCAACAGAAAATCCACGTTGGCATGTTCGAAATTGTAAGCGGACATTTCCACTTCGTTTTGGTGAAATACATCGCCGTAGGTAATGACTTCCTTGCCATTGCGGCTCCAAATCAGATCGAAAACACTTTCCACTCCTTGCAAGGCCATGGCGATTCTCTCCAGTCCGTAGGTGATTTCGCCGCTTACGGGCCGGCAGTCGAGCCCTCCCACCTGCTGGAAATAGGTGAATTGGGTGATTTCCATTCCGTCCAGCCACACTTCCCAGCCCAGGCCCCAGGCGCCCAGAGTGGGGGATTCCCAGTTGTCCTCCACAAAACGGACATCGTGTTCCAACAAGTCGAAGCCCAATTGACGCAACGATTCCAGATACAATTCCTGGATTTCCAGCGGCGACGGCTTGAGCAATACCTGAAATTGGTAATAATGTTGCAGACGGTTGGGGTTTTCCCCATAGCGGCCATCGGTCGGCCGGCGGGAAGGCTGCACATAGGCCGTGCGCCAGGGTTCGGGGCCGATTGCCCGGAGGAAGGTGCCAGGGTGAAAGGTGCCGGCGCCCACCTCCATATCCATGGGCTGGAGCAGGGCGCAGCCTTTGTTGGCCCAATAGTTTTGCAGGGCCAAAATCAGATCCTGAAATGTTGCAATGGTTGGAACGGTTTCCGCCACAGTGACTCGCCGATTGGTTAAAAAGCGGTATTATACGTCAGTTATGGACCAAACATCTCGCCGGAATTGAATGAAACTTTTACTGATTGCATGGTTATTGTTGTTGACTGGATGTGGATTCCACTTGCGCGGCGCGGTCGATTTGCCCGAGGATATGCGCCGGATCGCCTTACAGGGTATTCCCCTGAATCATCCCGTGGCCCGCTACATGAAACAAGATCTGGCTTTTTCCAGGGCCACGCTGGTGACAGATCCCGCCAAGGCCGATGTGGTGCTCAGGATTTTGGAAATCCGCGAAGAGCGGCGGGTGTTGTCACTGGATGAACATGGCAAGGCGATTGAGTTCGAACTCATTGCCCGGATACGTTTTGAATTGCTGACGCCCGATAATAAAGTGATCTTGCCCCCTCAGCTGGTGGATTTGCACCGCAATTATCTCAACACCCAATTGCAAGTGATCGGCAAGGCTCAGGAAGAAAGCCTCCTCCGCCAGGAAATGCGGCGGGAAGCGGTGCGTACCATTTTACGCAGAATCCAATCGGCGTTAAGCGCGCAGACCACCCATGCAAGTTAAACCGGAACAACTGCCAAATCTGTTGCGCCAGGCTCTGGCGCCGGTCTATTTACTCTACGGCGACGAACCCTTGCAATTGACCGAAGCGGCCGATGCCGTGCGCCGCGCCTGCCGCGAGCAGGGCTGCGAGGACCGGCAAGTGCATTGTGTGATGCCGGGATTTGACTGGCGCCTTTTGGCGGCGGACAGTGATACCTTGTCCCTTTTCGGCGGCAAACGCTTGCTGGATTTGCGCGTGCCGGAAGGCAAGGTGGGCAATGAGGGCGCGAGATTTTTGAGTACTTACGCCCAGCGTCCCCCGGTTGACACGGTACTATTGCTCATGCTCGAAAATCCGCCGTCCGCTGTATCCAAATCTCAATGGTTCAAGCGGCTGGAAAACCGTGGCGTGGCTGTCCGGGTGTGGCCATTGTCGGGCCAGTCCTTGGTGGCATGGTTGCGGCAACGGGCAGCGGAAAAGGGCTTGCAACTGACCCGCGACGCCCTTCAGTTGTTGGCCCAACGGACTGAAGGCAATCTGCTGGCCGCGGCCCAGGAAATCGACAAGATCTATGTGCTCCACGGCCCCGGCCGGATTGACGGAGAAGCGGTGAAAGAAACGGTTGCCGACAGTGCCCGCTATGATGTTTTCGACTTGACCGAAGCCATGTTGGCGGGTCAGTCGGCCCGGGTGGACCGGACCCTTGCCGGCCTTCACGCGGAAGGTGTTGCCAGCGCCGTGGTATTATGGGCCGTCACCCGGGAGATCCGGTTGCTGCTGCAATTTATGGACGCGCGCAAGCAGGGCGTTTCGGTTGCCGACACCGCCCGCAAATTGAGGGTATGGGACCAGCGCCGCCGGCTGGTGGAAAAAGCGCTCGGCCGCCTGGATAGAAAGCTGTTGCACGGGGCTCTGTTGACCGCCGCCGGAATTGACAGAATCATCAAGGGCCTGGCGCCAGGCAATCCGTGGGATAGCCTGCGGGGATTGTGCCTTGCACTGGCCTCGGCAGATGAAAGATTGGCATCCCTTGCCGCGCAGAGGTGAAAAACAAATGCAATATTTTAGTGACGAGTCGATGAAACAGCCATGATTGAAGATATTCAAAACTACATGACCGCCGTTGGCGAGAAAGCCAGGCGCGCTTCCCGGGCCATGGGCCGGGCGGAAACACGACAGAAAAACCAGGCGTTATTGGCGATGGCGGACAAGATCGAATCCAGCCGCGACTGGATAAAGGCCGAAAATGCCAGGGATTTGGATGCCGGCAGGGAACAAGACTTGAGCAGCGCCATGCTCGACCGGCTGGCGCTGACCGATGCCCGCATCGATGCCATGGCGGAAGGACTGCGGCAAATAGCTACGCTTGCTGATCCTGTCGGGCAAGTCTCGGATTTGAGTTACCGCCCGTCCGGCATTCAGGTGGGCAAGATGCGGGTGCCTTTGGGCGTCATCGGCATCATTTACGAATCCCGGCCCAATGTCACCGTGGATGCGGCGGGCTTGTGCCTCAAGTCCGGCAATGCCTGTATTCTCCGGGGAGGTTCCGAATCCATCCATTCCAACCAGGCCCTGGCTGCGTGTATCCGGGAGGGCCTGGAACAAGCCGGACTGCCCCAGGCGGCGGTGCAAGTCATAGAAACCACCGACCGTTCCGCCGTGGGCGCCTTGCTGAAAATGGATCAATACGTGGATGTGATTGTGCCCAGGGGCGGCAAGGGACTGATAGAAAGAATCATCGCCGAATCAAGGATTCCTGTCATCAAACATCTGGACGGCATCTGCCACGTTTACATCGATGACCGGGCGGATCTGCAAAAGGCGCTGGATATCGCATTCAATGCCAAAACCCAACGCTTTGGCGTTTGCAACGCCATGGAGACCTTGCTCGTGGCCGAAGGCATTGCCCCCCAAGTCCTGCCCCGGTTGGCGGACCGGTTCCAGGAGGCGGGCGTGGAACTTCGCGGCTGCGACAAAACCCGGGCGATGATTCCATGCAAGCCGGCGACGGAAGAGGATTGGGCGACCGAATATCTGGCGCCGATTCTCTCCATCCGCGTGGTTTCCGGGTTGGATGAGGCGATGGATCATATTTACCGCTACAGCTCCAGCCACACCGACGCCATTGTCACCGAAGACTACACCCGCGCCCGGCGGTTTCTTCGGGAAGTGGATTCCAGCTCGGTCATGGTCAACGCCTCCACCCGTTTTGCCGATGGCTTCGAATACGGCCTGGGCGCGGAAATCGGCATCAGCACCGATAAACTACACGCCCGCGGCCCGGTGGGCCTGGAAGGACTGACCACCCAGAAATTCATCGTCCTGGGAGAAGGGCAGATTCGCACCGGATGATTGGCATTTACGGCGGCACTTTCGACCCGGTTCACTTCGGCCATCTGCGCACGGCGCTGGAAGTGAAGGAAGCCCTGGGCCTGGAGCAAGTCCGTTTCATCCCTTGCCGCCTTCCCCCTCACCGCACCCCGCCGTTCTTCTCCCCCGAGCAACGCCTGAACTTCCTCCAAACCGCCATAGCGGATGAACCGGGTTTTGCCGTGGACACCCGCGAACTCGACCGGCCCGGTCCTTCCTATATGGTCGATACCCTGGCTTCGTTGCGTCAGGAGCTGGGAGACTCGCCTCTATGCCTGATCGTGGGATTGGACGCGTTTTTGGGCCTGCCCGGCTGGCACCGTTGGGAAACCCTGTTTGAACTGGC
The DNA here is from genome assembly GCA_026985035.1 of Methylothermaceae bacterium. Lineage (GTDB taxonomy): Bacteria > Pseudomonadota > Gammaproteobacteria > Methylococcales > Methylothermaceae > Methylohalobius. The sequence goes on along the minus strand of JALSQY010000375.1, from coordinate 821 downwards.
CCATATAATAGTGATGGACCGGCCGGGATATCAACCGGATTGGCCGCCCCTCTTGACAAGGCAGGTAGCGCACAGGCGAGCACGCCAGCCTGGCGAATTGCAAAATACACCTGCCGGCAGAATCTGGTTCCAGCCAGTCACCCAGCTGCAAATCTCGGGTACCCTCATACGCCGCTGCCTCGAGCAAGGGAAAAGCCTGAGATATTTGTTGCCGGACCGGGTTCTGGCGTTGATTGGCGTTCGATGAGACTTGGCGCCGGGGTTTAGCCGCATAGTCACTTACTTGGGAACCTCCGAACAAGTCATTCCTGGCGGGATCTCCCTGTACCGCCGGCACTTATGATTTGAACCAAATTCCCTGAACTGTCCTTGTGATTGGGGCTGGCAGGGAACTTTTGATTTCTGTTTTCTCAAGCAGGCTGTTTGGTCTATTTTTAGAGATGACATAATTGCAAATAATAGCGCCATGTTACATAACCCTGAGGCCATTGCCCACGTTCGGCTGAACGAGAATGACCAGTGGGTTATCCATGATCTTGCTGCTCATCTGCTCGATGTAGCACAGCTTACAAAACATCGGGCAGCCCGATTTGGCGCTGCCGAGTGGGGGTGTGTGGCAGGTTTATGGCACGATCTGGGCAAATACAGCCACGAGTTTCAAAGCTACATACGCAGCGCCAGCGGCTACGACCCGGAAGCGCACATCGAGACGGCGTCGGGCCGCGTCGATCACTCTACGGCGGGTGCGATTCATGCGGTCAATCAGTGGGGCATTCACGGCCGGGTGCTCGCCTATCTGATCGCTGGACATCATGCCGGAC
>JALSQY010000374.1 GCA_026985035.1 Methylothermaceae bacterium | reverse complement strand
TCCATCCTCAGGCAAATGACGCCGCAGGGCCTGAATCATTACTTGCCGGGGCACCTCATGATGGATCACCTCTGAAGGATGGGTATGGAATGTCATGGGTTTGCCTGCGCTTCAGAAGGTGGACGAATAATAAAAAAGCGAAACAAAATAAATCCTGCGGCGAACCCTCCCAGATGTCCCCACCAGGCGATATCGGAAAATGCGTCACGGGTTGCCAGCGCGGTTGTCGCCTTATAGGCCTGAATGATCACCCACAGTCCCAAAAAAGCGATTGCCGGCACGGGCACGAAGAGGGGAAACGGAAAAATCCAGATAATAATCCGGGCATAGGGGTATAAATAAAAATAGGCCGCCAAAATCCCCGCAATAGCGCCGGAAGCACCAATGGCCGGCGTGATGGCATCCCGGTTGATCCAAAAATGAACCACATTCGACAATACCCCACAAATCAGGAAAAACACCAAAAATCGAAACGGCCCCATGCAATCTTCCACATTGTCGCCGAAAATCCACAACATCCATAGATTGAAGAGCAAATGCAACACCCCGCCATGAAGAAACAGATTGGACACGAAAGGCAAATAATTATCGCTAGACAATCCTACCCATTGGGCCCATTCCGGCTGGGTGTAACGGGCCGGGACCAGGCCGTACAGATAGAAAACCTGATAGCGGACCTCATCGGGCAACAGCCAGGTGAAAACGAATACCGTGGCATTGGCTCCCATCAGCAGCCATGTCATCCATGGCGTTTGACGGCAGGGGATGGTATCCCGGAAGGGAATCATGACGGATTGCCTGCTTGTATCCGGCGGCGGAAATCGATAAAAGTATCGATGGCACCCAATAACGCCAGCCCCATGACGCCATATTGGGGCATGAAAATCAACAACCCATACACTGGAACCATCAAAAAACCCGTCAAACCCTGTTTGACAAGCATGCCGTGCAAAACCGCCAGCCCCTGGAACAAATAAATCATCATGGCGACCATGAGCAGATCCACCATCAAAATCTTATTGACATAGCCCGCTGCCCATACCAACAATACCGCCCCCAACAGCATCATTCGCGGCAGACGCAATTCACAAAATTCTTTCTGAAAGCCGCCGGGGTAATACAAAATGGCCTGCAGCCAGCGGCCGAGCAACAACGCACTGACCACAGAAGCGCTATAAAGCATCGCCACCAGGCCATTAAACAGGCGCAGGGTGCCATCGCGTTTGAAACCTTCCACGGTAGCCCCCTTCACGTTGGCCACCGCCTGTTGCAACCATTGTTCCCAGAATGCCACCACATCGCCGGTCAAACTATGCACCACGGCAACATAGGCAAGCATAAAAGCCGCAACCGCCAGTAACGCATACCCTTGAGAATAAGTCCGGCGCAGCACTTCCGCCGCCACGATCACCGGCAACCAAAGGGCAAAAGCCAAGGGAAAAGGGAAACCCGGCCGGGGCGGAAGCGTCATAAAACCCCCCCAGGTAATCACAGCGGCCGCAAACAACACAAACGCCCCCTCAACCCACCCATTGCGAAGCGTCACCAGTGCAATTACCGCGGCGCTCACAATCACCATCGGTACAAAATATACGCCTGCCAGGGCAAACAAGCTCGCCAGCACCACGGCACGCCATCGTGCCCCCATGATAAAAGCCGCGAATTCGTACACTGTATTCTCCCTTC
>JALSQY010000373.1 GCA_026985035.1 Methylothermaceae bacterium | reverse complement strand
GGTCAGGCCCCTGCTCTGACCGCTATGAGATGTCATGTGGGCATCAAGGCCCGGATACGGCCAACTTACCGCGGGCCAGCAGGCGGTCCTGGCTGTCTTTCAAAGCCCAGAGGTACAAGCCGCCGGTGAGGCCTTGGGGCAGGGGCAAAGCGTATTGCCGACTGCCGGAAGCCAAATAGCGCTGCGCCAGCTCCCGACCATTCACATCCTGCAAGTACCAGGTGCAGGAGGCCGCCAAAGGCAACTCAAACGACAGATAGACCTGCGAAGCCGCCGGATTCGGATAGAGCTGATAACTACCTGAGGGCAAGAGCTGATCTACGCCGGTGATGTTTATGGCCTCCTGAATGCGGATGTCGCGACACAACACATCCATGTCATGCTCATTGGAGACGGTCAGACAAACGTGGTACAAGCCGCCGGAAGGGTACAGGTGGGTGGGATTCTGCTGTTCAGACCAGCTGCCGTCGCCAAAACTCCAAAACCACTGGGTCGGCTCGTAGAAAGACTCATCGGTGAACTCTACCTCTTGATATTCCGAATCATGCCGCCACCAGGCCACGGGCCGATTGTCCAAACCCAGGGAGTCGCAAGGGCTGCCATCTAAAGGCCCCAGGCGATAGTTCGGGGAAGAGGGTGGAAAGGAGGTTGCCTGGTAGATAAAGGGGATGCCGGGCTGGCGCACTTCGCAAGCCAGGCCCTTTTTCTTGGGGCGCTCTATGGTGTTCAGCCCCCGGCCGGGGGTGGGCGAACCGATGTAAATTTTCCCGTTGGGTGCCAGCTGCGACATGAAAAAGCCAATGGGATTCGGCCAACTCAGTCCCGGGGGATAGACTCCTACAATCACCATGGAAGCGGCCAGGTCCTCCGCCCACAAATCGTACTGGGCTATCTTATCAGCCAACATCATGTACAAAAACCGGCTGTCGGAGGAAAAAGCCATGCCGCCGCCCGGATAGCCTTCGGGGGTCTGCACCTCCCGCACATTCGACAGCTCTCCCGTGCAGCGGTCTATCTCGTACAGGTACATGTACTGCCCCTTCAAGGACCAGCGCACAAAGGTCTTCCCATCCGGAGAAATGTATAAAGGTCCTTCATAATAAGGGTTAGGAACGATCTGAGGTTCCAGCTCAAAGGAATCCACCGGAGAGATGCCCTGGGGATCCAGCAAAAAGCGGTAGTACTTGTTTTCCAGGCGATCGCCTATGAACAGCCACCAGTCCCTGCCGTTGCCGTGTTTCACGGCTACCGGATTGAAGTAATCTCCCTCCGGCAGCAGGGGCACGTTCAGCGCCGTGCAGTCTCCATGCCCTCCGTCTAAGTTTTCGTTCAGCAGGCTGTAGTAAAAGTGGGGTATGCTCGGAGGATCCAATTCCAAATCGCTGTAGAACAAATAGACCAGGCTGTCTCGCTGCGGCCAGGGCAGAAAAAACCCCCACAAGGGCCGCCCGTAGCCCGCGAAAGCTTCGTAAATGCCTCCGCTGCCCGGCACCCCACAGTTCGTCTCATAGACTATGCCGGGATTCAATCCCAGGCAGGAGGGCAAAACGGCGTAATCCTTGCCCCGGATGTAGCAGCCGTTGCTGTAGTACACCAGCTGCCCGGAAGAATCGCACCAGATCGCCGTAGCCCCGTTGAAACTCATCACCAGCTCGGGAGCCGTATAGGGCTCCACCGGATAGTCCA
>JALSQY010000372.1 GCA_026985035.1 Methylothermaceae bacterium | reverse complement strand
GAGTGGGAGTGACTGGAATTTATAACCTATTGATTATAAAGGGATAAATATTCCGAATTGATGATGTCATCTACATCATCAATGGTATTATTCATGGTGTTTTTCGCGCACTGAAAGGCAAAACCCGGGGATACCATGAAGGGTAGATTGGTGCAGTCATGGTATTTCTGATCCGATCATTTTTTAGCGCCCTGTGAACGGCATCAAGCAAGAGCAACATGATCCGATGTTTTCCATCAGTAGATGCCGGCTGGAATGTGTTTTGAGCAAGCATCACTGGCTATGTCTGTAACCAGTTTTCCACTTTCAGTCCCGGAACCCGTGAGAATTCCCCGACATTGGCGGTCACAACCGTCAGGTCGCTGGCGAGCGCATGGGCAGCAATCAGCAGATCATTTGGCCCGATGGGTGTTCCCTGGCGTGTGAGGTGATGGCGTAATGCAGCGTACTGGCGGTCAGCAGGGGGTTCCAGCGGCAGGATTTCCAAGGCAGAAAGGATCAGGTCGATGCGTTCTGCCAGTTTTTTTGAGTTTGACTTTTTCGCGCCGTAGCGGAGTTCCGCGGCGACAATGACGCTGGTGCAGACGGTATTCTCACCTGCCTTGGCAATCCGTGCCGCTACCACACCTTGCGGATTGCGGACCAGATCTGACAGGATGTTGGTATCCAGCAGATACGCAAGCGATGTGCTCACAGCTGCACGTCATCCAGTGGCGGCAGGTCATCATCGATATCGGGGAAGGATTCGGTCAATGGCTCCAGCGAGGCCAGCAGCGCCAGCAATCTGCCTTTACGAATCGGCTCCACGATCAATCGGTCTCCCTCTTTGTGGATGAGTGCCTCCTCGCCCTCCAGCTCAAACTCGCGAGGGATGCGTAATGCCTGGTTGCGGCCGTTGCGAAAGAGGCGTACATGACGTTCAGGAGTTGACATTCGGGTAACCTCTTGTTCATATGGCATATGACATAGCATATGCAAGGAGGCCTGCGATGTCAATCTGGCTGGTTAATGTACAGCGTGACAGTGTTCACTTGGTAATTTACAGGGTGATGAATGGAGTAGCCCCCAATTTTTGGACAGGTTGATGAGATAGAGAAGAAGGGCGACAACGTTCACCCGAGAGGTATCAACCATGGCCAGAAAACGTAAGATCCACAGCCCCGAGTTCAAGACAAAAGTCGCCCTTGAAGCCATCAAGGGACTCAAGACCACCAGTGAACTGGCCAGCCAGTTCCAGGTCCACCCAACACAAATCAGCGCCTGGAAGAAACAGGCCAGAACACAGCTGCCTGAAGTCTTCAAAAGGGGCAGCCCTCCCAAGCGCAAGACCGAACGGGAACTGACCGCCCCACTGTATGAAGAAATCGGCAGGCTCAAAATGGAGCTTGACTGGTTGAAAAAAAAAGCTGCCCTGTTCGACGAGGAATAGACGGATGTTGATCGATCAACAGCACCCCGATATCAGCATCTCCCGACAGTGTCAGCTGCTTGGTATCAGCCATTCCAGCTACTATTACCGCCCTGCCGAAGCCTCTGAAGAGAACCTCAGATACATGCGCCTGATGGGCTTGCAAGGGGCTGTCCCAGGACCACATACCAGCAAACCACATCCCGAAAACAAGATATACCCCTACCTCCTCAAAGGGATGCGGCTCACCCATGCCAACCTTGTGTGGTCAACGGATT
>JALSQY010000371.1 GCA_026985035.1 Methylothermaceae bacterium | reverse complement strand
CTGGAAAACGTATTCCACCCGTGCCTGGGTAGGAAAGTCATTAGTGAGTGGTTTGGCTTGAGCTTGTTGGGCCTCCTGCTGCACCTGCTTGTTGCCATGACTGGCGCACCCTGCAAGGCCCACTATCACTAATCCGGCAATCATTCCCTGCTTAATTGCAAACATATCTGCTCCTATCGAAGTACTTTATGAATTTTGAAATTTTACCATTTATGCTTACGGATAGGGGTTGGGGTGAGGGATTGAGCCGATGAATACAACAGTGTCTTCCTCCTCTCCCTCTCCCAGAGGGAGAGGGGAGAATCGGTTCATGCGATTGCCCTGAGCTATCAGGTAGAACGGCTTGATACTCTGAAGCCTTTTCCGCAATTTCAGGCTCGGAAGATATCCGATCCATCGCCCTGGTCGTGATATTTGTCCAATGACGCAATCAGACGGCGATTTGGGTAAAATCGCATACCTGTGGAAAAGGTGCAGCGGGATCCAACTCACCTTCCCGCACTAACTGACACACTTGCATAGCCGATCGCGCCGCTGCTTCCAATTCTTCTTGGACATCGGAAAGAAATAAAATTTCATGGCCGGGGAAGCCAATGGTGGCAGCAATCTTTTGGTATGACTCAGGCGCTTTCTTTGATCCGGTGCGGGTATCGAAAAAACCGGAGAACAGTGGCGTCAAATCACCCCACTCGGTATGGGAAAACAGTAACTTCTGGGCCGCCACGGAACCTGAAGAATATGCATAAAGCTGAACCCCTTGTTCCCGCCAGTGTCCGAGCATTTTCACGGCATCGGGATAAATGTGACCTTTGAAATCACCATTTTTGTAGCCCGCTTCCCAAATCAGCCCTTGAATGGCTTTCAGGGGGGCTATCTTTTCATCGGCATCGCTCCAGAGTTGCAGTTGAGTGAGGATCTCTGGCACGGACAATTCTCTGCCCAATAGGCGCATTACCTCTTCCAACAGCGGCTTTACCCTGGGATCATCCTGATGTTTGGTAACAAAATCAGACAATCTGGCCCGGGCATAGGGGAACAAGATATCTTTGACAAAACTCAATGATGAGGTCGTGCCTTCGATGTCGGTCACAATCGCTCTGGTCATCCGCAGCGTTCCATATACTCTTCGAGCTTGGGAAAGCGTGCTGCGATATCGCTGCCCGTGTATTGCGCTTCCCAGCCTTCGGGGGTAGTGAACAGACGAATCACCTTCAAATCAGGCCTTGCTCCCATGTCGAACCAATGCCATGTTCCAGCAGGCACGCTGATCAAATCACCGGCTTCGCAGAGCACGATGTACACCTTGTCATCGGGATGGAGATAAAACAAACCGCGGCCACCGACAAAGAACCGTACTTCGAAATCACTATGGGTATGCTCGGAAAGGAATTTTTGCCTGAGCGCTTCTCTTTCCGGATAATCCGGTGAAACTTGGATCACATCCGCCGACTGGAAGCCATACAGGCTTTTCAAACGGTCTATAGCATCGCCGTAGGCTGCCAAAATCGCCTCCGAATCGGAATTTTCATGGAGGGGCCGGTCCGTTTTCCAACGCTCGAACATTACCCCGATCCGGTTCAAGCGAGTCGCAATCTCTGAATGATCGGCATAACGCTCAAACGGTTCGAAAGCCGTTTCTGAATGTACCGTCAAAATAGTCATAAATGTTTCACTCCGTAATATCTGGTTT
>JALSQY010000370.1 GCA_026985035.1 Methylothermaceae bacterium | reverse complement strand
GTCCAGCCAGACGATGGGATAGACGGCCTCCAGATCCCGCTCACGCCAGGCCTGCAGCTCGGGCAGGCGCTTGTCGGTGACCGCATTGAGCGTACCGTTGGAGAGTTGCATCCCGTACAGGTCGGCAGGGTGGCTGCGGATATCCTGGTAGCTGGTGCCCAGTGCAAACAGGGCGATGATCTTGCGCTCCAGTTCATCGGTGAGATGCGTCTGATGCTTTTTGACGATCTGTGGCTCAAAGGTGCCGGCCCGGTCGCGTGGCGTATTCAGCTCGAACTCACCAGCGGAACGTGTCAACCTCATATGGACAGTCAATTCAAAAATAACATCTATTTTTCAGCCCGATAACCTGCGGCTGTCAAAGTCGGGAAGTTGACGTGGTCAGCAATAAGGTCCCCGTCATCGTCGAGCAAGGGATTGATGGCAACCCATTCAGGCGGTAGCTTGACCTTGGGGCGTCCCTTGACGAATCGCTCAGGGTTCTGTGCATAGCGTGCATCAAGGGCCTGCTGTTTTTGCTGTGCAACCGCCGTGTAGCGTCCGGTAAATACTTGCTCTGGCGTAAAGCCAGCCAGGCCGCTATGGTGGTGCTGGTAGTTGTACCAATCAAAGTAGCCCTCGCACCAACCCTGCGCACGGGGTATGTCGTCAAAACGCCCGGGGTAGTCAGGCTGATATTTCTGGGTCTTGAACTGGCTCTCACTGAAGGGATTGTCATTGCTTACCCGCGGGCGGCTATGGCTACAGGTGATATCCAGTGCCATCATCTCTTCCAGGTAGCCATGGGCGATCATGGGGGAGCCACGGTCCTGATGAAGGGTCAGCTGCCCGGGATCAATGTCGTAACGCAGTACGGCTTCATTCATCAACTGGCGGGCCAGCGCACTGTTCTCCTTTTTCGAGACCATCCAGGCCACGACAAATCGGCTGTAAAGATCCAGCACCACATAGAGTGAGAGATAGACGCCACGCTGTATCAGCGGCAACTTGGTCACGTCCCAGGTCCACACCTCATTGGGCGCATGGGCGAGCAAGCGGGGGACGGCATGATGCTGGGCCGGTCGTTGCTGGCGGCGCTCACCATTCTCTTTGTGCTGGCGTAACAGGCGATGCATAGTGCTGATAGAGCACAGGTATTGGTTCTGCTCCAGCAGGTGATGATAGACCTCCGCGGGTGGCTGATCCCGGAACGTCTCGCTGTGCAGTGTTGCAATCACCTCCTCACGCTCCTGCTTTGTCAGGGCGCGCGGTTGCACCGCATCGATGCGGGAGCGCCGCGGTGCCGAGGCACCCTGTGCCTTGCGTCGTCGCCAAGCGTAGACACTGCTGCGATTGAGCCCCAATACCTTGCATGCCGTGGTTATGGGCAAACGTTCCGGCCGTTGTTCCAGTACCGTTGTCATGCATCGTTCCCATTGCGAAAGCGATCGAGCATCGACAAGGCTTTTTTTTGGAGCTCCAGACAATCATTGGCGATCGCCAGTTTCTGTTTCAGACGCTCGTTCTCTTTGCGCAGTTGATCGTTCTGACGTTGCTCAGGGGTTCTCGAAGCTGCGGGTCCTGGCGCACTCTTGCTTAGGCCGTCTACACCCTTGTCTTCAAATTCACGTCGCCACTGTGAGAGCTGGTTACTATAGAGCTTCTCTCGTCGAAGCAAAGCGCCAAGCTCTCCATGCTGACAGGCATTAGCTTGTGCGAGGATCT
>JALSQY010000369.1 GCA_026985035.1 Methylothermaceae bacterium | reverse complement strand
GACAATTGCCGACTTACCTGTACCGGCAACTACGCGATTACAAGGATGGCAGCCGGCAAAATCCCTTGATGCAAAACTTCGCCAATGGCCTGAGTGACCAGGATATGGCGGACTTGGCTGCTTGGTATGCCCAACTTCCTCCGCCAGTCAGGAAGCGCACTGGCGAGAAGGACTTTGAAAAAATCATGCCCCTGGTCATCCACGGGGATAGCAAGCGTATTATTCCACCTTGCTATGTCTGTCATGGCACCCACGGCGAAGGGGAAAAAATCGACACCCCCAGGATTGCCGGTCAATCGGTCAGCTTTTTGGAGCAAGTATTAAAGGACTATAAGACCGGCATCCGCCACAATGATATCTATGGCCGGATGCGGCTGATTGCCGAACAGCTCACCGATGAGGAAATCAAAGGACTGGCCGAGTATTATTCCACCCTGCAACCGTAACCCAAAGAATCGGGGCGGCTGACGCTGCCCCGTATCTCCCATGCCCACAAAGAAAATACTGTTCACCCTTGCCCTGTTGGCGGCTTTAGCCCTGGCCAAACCCACCCATGCCACGAACGCCTGGGATCTGCCGCCCTTGTTACTGCCGGATATACAAGGCAATCAGCACAGCCTTTATGACTGGCATGGACGCGTCATCTTGCTCAATTTCTGGGCCAGCTGGTGCGGTCCGTGCCTGGTGGAGATTCCCCATCTCATCGAGTATCAACGCCAATACGGGAAAAACCAATTGCAAGTCGTCAGCGTCGGACTGGATGACTTGGACAAGCTCAAGAATGTCATACGCTCTTTGAAAATTCCCTACCCTGTACTTTACGCCAACCCAGATAAGCAGTTGGGACTATTGACACAATGGGGGGATTCTTTGAGGGTTCTACCTTACACCGTGGTGATAAACCGTGACGGCACCATTGTTTTCCAACGGGTGGGTATCTTTGATGACGAGGCCTTCGAGTTGGCGGTACTGCCCCTGATAGAATCCACCACTCATTGAATCTGAAGATCCTCCACATGCAGCATTGGCGCCGGATAACGCACCACTTGTCGGTCCGCGGTCAAGAAAGTAATGCCCTTTTCCAATAACCCACAGCACACCCTGCAGTCCACCTGAAAATCCGGGCGGTTCAGTCCGGTTTTAATGGCAATTTCCCAAAGGCTGGCGGCACTGAACCAAAGCTCATTATGCTATCATTCAGCAGCTTCCTTGCAGGGCCGGGCAACCGCCGATGCATTCCCGCCGCCCAAAGCAACACATGAGTATCCAATAACAGCTTCATGTTCCTCCGCCAAAAAGCTGTTCAATCACTTCTTCACCTATCTGGTCAAAGTCTTCCGGTACCTTGATTTGCCCTTGCAAAAAACCCAGCCGCTGTTTTTGGCCTGCTTGGGGAGCATCGAGGGCCATCAATTTTGCCATGGGTTTACCAGCTTTGGCGATGATTATCGTTTCTCCCTGAGCTGCCTCTTCCAGGATTCGGGACAAATGGGTTTTTGCTTCATGAATATTGACGGTTTTCACAACCAAACACCAAACTAAGTCTAATAGGCTTGGTTTATCACGAGAAAGTGGAAAAACTCAGTCGTTCATTGCATGTAATTTCAAGTGTCGAAAACTATCCAACAACGTCGTAGTGCAGGAGTTGCCATCACCTCCATAGCCGTTAATATGGAACCAAAACACTTCCCCCTAAGAAAAACATCCGAGGA
>JALSQY010000368.1 GCA_026985035.1 Methylothermaceae bacterium | reverse complement strand
CCCCGGGGATATTTCCAGAAGGTGAGATTGAGGGTAGGGCCGCTATCCAGTGAGCCGCGTAGGCGGCAAACGCAGATAAGGCGTGACCCTTTACGCCATATGAACAAAACCTAGCCGATCCTGCCCGATCGCCGGTATCGAGCGCGGCCCATCGAGGCCGCGCGTGGATAAGGCGGGCAGGGCAGGGGGGCATAAACACCGGACATAAAAAAACGGCCCCGAAGGGCCGTTTTACTGTCAGCTCGTGATGCTGTCAGAGAAACAGCTTGGCCACGGCAACAATTGCCAGTGTGGCACCGGAAGCGACCACCGCTATATACCAGCGGTTTTCCGTGTTGATCTTGGCGGTTTCCGCCATCAACTTGGAAATTTCGGCATGTATCTTTTCGTGCTCAATTTTCCGTTCTGCTTCTGTCATGGTATCGCTCATGTTTAGGTTCCTTTCCAATATAAGGGATTTTGCTGAAAAATCCAGCATTCAACCGAACCACTCGGTCGCGGGCATTTGCACATGCGAGGTCAAGGGCCGGGCTTGCCCGGCTTGCCAGCGGCGCTTGCGCCGCGCCCGCCCTTGAACCGTATGGGATAATGACAAGACCGTGTGGGGTGGGTGATGTGAGGCCCGTGAATCGGCTTTTGCTGATTCACGGTTAACAGCCGAACACCGCCTGCACGAGTTGTTCCAGGTGCAACAAGTCAGTAGGTCGGCCGCGCAACGCGGCATCCGCGCGATTATAGCGTGTTGCACCTGTCAGGTGCGACATGCTTTAGCGCAAAGGACGGGGTAGGGGTGGCAGCGCCACCCCGCGCCCGTTCACCCCTTCACTGCGCCAGTTCCTCGCTGCTGAACAATCCGGGGCTGTCGTCCGGTTGGGCATAATCGGGCCGGTAAAGCGGGGCGCGGTTCTTGATCCTGACCACCACCATAGAAACGCGGCTGCGGTCTCCCCCGTAGTCGTTTTTCTCCTTGGTTCTGATTTCAACATCATAGGTTCCGGCCTCGATCTTGCGCGGGGTCAGGGCGTAAGATTTGGGCGAGCCTTTGCGGGTGCAGTGGATGCAGCCATAGTTCGGAACGGTCTGGGGGCTGGTTGCAACAAATTCGGCGAATTTCTCTTCCAGAAAGTCGATGGCGGCAAGAATATTGCGCTTGTCCGTGGCGGTGATGTGCAAACCTTTGACAAGGTGAACGCTGGGGTTGGTCATTTGACTGGTTCCTTTATTTTGAACATTTGGACAATCTCGGCCTCGCGCTTGTCCTTGTCGTAATATTCAACAGAAATCAGTTCATCGGGAGCGTCGGCAAAGCAAGCTGCAACGTAGTCTTTTGCTTCCTGCAAGGTATCCTCTTGCATAACAAAGCTGCGGGGCTTGCTCATAAACGGGGTTTGATATTTTACTTCGACACGGATCATCCTAGATACCCCTCGATGCTGACGCGAAACCTTTTGAAATCCGCAACCGTTGCAGGTCGCAAGTCTTGCGGATCAGCACAAACGGGGCCGTTTTTCCAATCGTAGCCACCATTGAGCGGATCGCCAGCCATTACGGCATAGCGGCCTTCAATCTCGGTGGAATGCACCAGCGTATAGAGGTGGTCGCAAGATTTCGGACCAATCGTTAAGATGGATCGCCCGATGGAAAGGACGATTTGAAATGACGAAAAGGAAGCGATATTCGGCGGAGTTCAAGGCGCGGGTAGCGCTGGAGGCGAT
>JALSQY010000367.1 GCA_026985035.1 Methylothermaceae bacterium | reverse complement strand
CACTCCTCAAGCGTTTTGAGGAAGTAAGCAATGCCTTTGCCGAACCGGATGCCGACTTTGACACACTATTGTCGGAACAGGCCGAATTACAGGCCAAAATAGACGCCGCCGATGCCTGGAATCTGGAACGCAAACTGGAGGTTGCCGCCGATGCTTTGCGATTGCCCGATTGGGGCGCCAAAATCGGCCCCCTTTCGGGCGGCGAAAAAAGGCGGGTGGCATTGTGCCGGTTATTATTGTCCAATCCTGACATGCTCCTCCTGGATGAACCCACCAACCATCTCGATGCAGAATCGGTGGCTTGGTTGGAGCGGTTTCTGCACGAGTATCCCGGCACCGTGGTGGCGGTTACTCATGACCGTTATTTCCTCGATAATGTCGCCGGCTGGATCCTGGAGCTGGACCGGGGCCATGGCATCCCTTGGGAAGGCAATTACAGTTCCTGGCTGGAGCAAAAGGAAAAACGCCTGGAAATGGAGGAAAAGCAGGAAAACGCCCGTATCAAGGCCATGAAAGCAGAATTGGAATGGGTGCGCAGTAACCCCAAGGGGCGTCACGCCAAATCCAAGGCCCGGCTGGCCCGGTTTGAGGAATTGTCTTCCCAGGAATTCCAAAAGCGCAACGAAACTCAAGAAATCTATATTCCGCCCGGACCTCGTCTAGGAGATTTGGTCGTCGAAGCCAATGGACTAAAGAAGGCTTACGGTGACAGGCTTTTATTCGAAGAACTGAATTTTAAGCTACCTCCGGGAGGGATAGTTGGCGTCATTGGCCCTAACGGAGCTGGCAAAACCACTCTTTTCCGGTTGATTGCCGGTCAGGAGCAGCCCGATGCCGGCAGCTTGCGCATCGGGGATACCGTGCAACTGGCCTATGTGGACCAAAGCCGGGAAGCGCTCGACCCGGATAAAACCGTATGGGAAGAAGTTTCCGACGGACTGGACATGATTGAAGTAGGTAATTACAAAACCCCTTCCCGCGCCTATGTGGGCCGTTTCAACTTCAAGGGTGCCGACCAGCAAAAGCGGATCAAAGACTTGTCCGGCGGGGAGCGGAACCGGGTCCATCTGGCCAAACTGCTCAAAAGCGGCGGTAATTTATTGCTGCTGGACGAGCCCACCAATGATTTGGATGTGGAGACCCTGCGCGCTCTGGAAGAAGCCCTGCTGGCGTTTCCCGGCTGCGCCGTGGTCACCTCCCACGACCGCTGGTTCCTGGACCGTATCGCCACCCACATGCTGGCTTTTGAGGGAGACAGCAAAGTCGTTTGGTTCGAGGGAAATTATGCGGATTATGAAGCGGACCGCAAACGGCGGTTGGGGGAGAATGCCAACCGGCCCCACCGAATCAAATATAAAAGGCTGGTGGCATAGAATCCAGCCCCCTTGGGGTATGACAAGGGTGGGCGGCTAATGGGATGGATCTTTATTGGCTGTCAATTTTTCCAGACGGCTCAAGTTTATCAGCGCCTCGACCCTGCCCTCTCCGCACATATCAAGCGCCGCCTGAAACTGGGTGCAGACGCTGGGGCGCTCGGGCTTGCCAAACAAACGACAACGATTGTCTTCGGTCAACTGAATGCAACGGACTCCAGCAGGCTTACCTGCCGGCATACCCGGGATAGGGCTGGAAATAGAAGGGGCAATACAACACGCGCCACATCCAACACGGCATTCCATAGTCATGAAACTTTGACCGGGTTACAATTGTTCTTAATC
>JALSQY010000366.1 GCA_026985035.1 Methylothermaceae bacterium | reverse complement strand
GGAGCGGGCGCGTAGTTATATGGTCAGCCACCAAGTGGACTTTGATCTGGCTTTGACCGTTACCCGCGCCGGAAACCTGTTTACGACCCATACACCTGTGGCAGCCGGATTTGACCGTTTTTCCCCTGCTTTGATTGAACGTTATCTCGGTTTTTACTGCGAATTATTGGGCATTCCACTGGAAAAATTTTTGGCATTGGGACGCGCAGATCCCGGCAATGCTACTGAGCCCTTCAATATGGCTTATCTGGCCATTCGCGGCAGTGGCGCAGTCAACGCTGTCAGCCGTCTTCATGGCCGGGTCAGCCGCCATATTTTCACCCCGCTTTTTCCCCGCTGGCCGGAACCGGAAGTGCCTGTGGGCCATGTGACCAACGGGGTGCATACCCCTTCCTGGGACTCGCCAGGTGCGGACCGGCTATGGACATCCAAGTGCGGCGCCGAACGCTGGACTTGCGATCCGTGCCAGATTGGCGAACGAATTCGCAAGGTAAGTGCCGATGAACTATGGGAATTCCGGGCCGCCAACCGCCGCCGGTTGGTCACTTTTGTCCGGGAATTTAGACAACAGAGGCCCACTTCTTTCAATTATCTCCCGCCTGGTACAGATCTTCTTGATCCCAACATTTTAACTTTGGGATTCGCCCGCCGTTTCACCGCTTATAAACGTCCCAACCTGCTGTTACTGCAACCTGAACGGCTATTCAGGTTACTTTCCGACCCCCTCCATCCGGTGCAGCTGGTTTTGGCCGGCAAAGCCCATCCCGAAGACCTGGAAGGGCAGGCAATGATACGGGCGTGGATTGAATTTATCCGCCAGCACCCTGAAATTGCCGGCCGGGTAGTGTTCCTGCCCGATTACGACATGCAAATGGCCGAGCAATTGGTGGAAGGCGTGGACGCCTGGATCAATACTCCCCGACGGCCTTGGGAAGCATGTGGCACCTCCGGAATGAAAGTGCTGGTCAATGGAGGCTTGAATATTTCCGAACTGGATGGCTGGTGGGCGGAAGCTTATGACCCCACCGTGGGCTGGGCCATCGGCGATGGCGCGGAACACGACGCCGATCCCGCCTGGGATCGGTTGGAGGCCGATCAACTCTATGAAATTTTGGAGCGGGAGGTAGTGCCTGAATTTTACGAGCGGGACAAACGGGGACTGCCTACCCGCTGGGTAGCAAAAATGCGGGAAAGCATGGCCAAGCTGACTCCCTTTTTCTCGGCCAACCGCATGGTAAGGCAATACACGGATCAATACTATTTGCCCCAAGCGCAAGCATTGGCGCAACGGGATGCCCAAGACCAAACCTTGGCGAAAGCTATTTTAGATTGGCAGAAACAACTGCAAAGCCAATGGCATGCTATTCATTTTGGTGAATTGGCCATCGAAACCACAGAACAGGTTCATCGCTTTAGCATCCCAGTATATTTTGGGACACTCGACCCACAATGGATGAAAGTGGAAATCTACGCCGATCCGTTGACTCCCGAAGATCCCCCATGGCGTACCCCCATGCAGAGACAACATCCTTTGCTTGGCGCCATGGGAGGCTTTCTCTACACGGGAGAAGCGCCGGCTTCTCGGCCGCCGGAGCATTATTCCATCCGGGTTGTGCCTGACCATGCCCATGCCCGTGTGCCATTGGAAAATCAGTTAATCCTTTGGCACCATTAGGAAACCTCAACAAGTCATCCTTGGCTTGTTCAGAGAGAGAAAAACAAAAATCGCCATTTTTGTTTTTCTCACAAAGCTAAAAACGGGTATGGGTTTCGGTACTTTTAGCCAGATAACACAGCGCCAAGATATCTTCCAGGCGGGCTTCCGCCAAAGCGATGGCGCTGTCGGCAGCGCCGTAATACATTTTGATGTGACCATCTTCCACGATAACGCCGCAGGGGAAAACCACATTGGGCACATCGCCGACCCGTTCATAGAGTTCTTCCGGGCCAAAAATGAAATTAGGGGTAAACCCTATGACTTCGGCAGGATTTTCAAGATCCAACAACATAGCGCCCACCCGGTAAATACGGCCGCTGGGGGTTTCCCGTACGCCGTGATATAACACGAGCCAGCCGGCTTCGGTCTTGATGGGAGGGGTGGAACTACCCAGTTTGGAATTGCCCCACCCCGGCTGGGGCGCCAGCAGCGCCTGGGCCCGCCCCCAATACACCAAATCCGGCGAATATTGCACCCAAATCGCACCGGTGGAACCGGCAAATCCGCCAGGTCGATCCATCATCACATATTGATTGTCGAATTTCTCCGGGAATAAGATGGCGTCTTTGTTGGGCACTTCGGTAATCAGGGCGATACGCTCGAAGCCCTCGAAATCACGGGTTCTGCCTATGCCCACCCGGGGGCCGTGGGGACCAAAGGCGGTGTAGGTAATGTAATAGGTATCGTCTTCCGGGACATAAGTGACACGGGGATCTTCAATGCCATAGCGTTCATAGACTTCATATTCTGGATCGGTGGACGGGGTGATCCAGGGTTTTTCTTCCACCTTAAAGCGGTAACCGTCTTCAGAACGAGCCAGCGTCAAATGGCTATGACCGTTGAGATCCTCCACCCGCAGCAATAACAAATATTCGTCCCTGAATTTGCAGGCCGCCGCATTAAAAACGGTATTACTCCAATAGGGAATGTCTTCCCGGGTGAGAATGGGATTGTCTTGGTAGCGCACAAAAGGATGCAGTTTTTTCATGGTTCTTTGCCTCAACCCTCAAAATCCGTTACCAGCTCATTGGCATTCAATCAGAACAGCTCCTAATCCACCACGATAACCTGTGATCCAATATCAGGAATATTATGCAGACTTTCATACACCTGCCTATGGGCAGCAGCAATCCTAGGCCAGGCCAGTTTGGCGCGCACGTATTCACGGGCGCTTTCAGACATTTGCCGGGCCCGCGTTTCATCGGCGAGCAGCGAGGCAATGGCATTACTGAACTCTGTCTTAGAAGTCACAATCACCCCCGCGCCCGAGTCCTCGATTAATTGCGTCATTGCCTTACTTGCGCTGCTGACCACCGGCCGGCCGAAGGCCATGCAGTGAGCCAAAATGCCGCTTTGCGAACTGAGTTTGTAAGGCAAGACCACCACATCGGCGGCGGACAATATAGTATCGAAGGTCTGCTGAGACAATTGCCCGAGAATGACCCGGATATGATCCTTGACCGGGGACCGGCGGATGCGCTCAAACAACACTTGCTGATATTGGGAATATTCCTGGTTGCGGATTTTACCTGCCAACACCAAAAGGGCATCCGGGTATTTTTTTAAAATTTCCGGCAGTTGATCGATAATCAGCTCGAAATTCTTGCTCGGGCGGAAATAGCCAATCATCAAAACGATCTTTTTATCAGCAGGCAAACCCAACTTTGCCTTGGCATCAGGGACAGGCTCAACCAATCGTGCCCCATGGGGGATCACCACGGCCTTTTGCGTCAGATTGTCCGGGAAATAACGGCGCAGGCTCTCTAATTGATATTCCTGGTGCACAATAATAGCGCTGGAATTGGCGAGGATATTTTCCATCAATACCAGATGATTGCGTTCCGGCTGGTCGTAAACCGTGTGCAGGGTCGTCACCACCGGGACCCCAATCAAGCGGAATTTGACAATCACCGGCAGAATATTGACTCCATAATGGGGACCATAGAGACCGAATTCGTGCTGGATGTGAACAATATCCGGGGTAAACCGCAGGGCTACCACATAAGCCTTGTCGTCCAGGTCATTTTCATTGAATGCCGGAAAAACCTGGGGGCCACTTGCGCCCACATGACTGACCACATAGATATCGGCTCCCTGCGCCCGCAAGGCGTCGATCAAATAGGATGAGTATGTTGCTATGCCACACTCGATGGGGGGATAGCTGGAAACATATCCAATACGCATTACTTCTCCTCTCAGCCAACCATCTTATACGTTAGATTTTTTCCATTGTACCGAGCTGAAATTTTGTAGTTTATATGGGGATTATTTTGTGTTTTTCAAAGTCCAAAAAGGAGTTTCCAGGTTGCCCGTGCTCTGCCAAACTGTCGGGTAACTTGCTATCAATGAGGGAGAATCGCGATGACTCACCACTGGCAATCTTTGTATCGTTTTGTCTGGGTCTTACCTGCTTTCTTGTCCGCCTGCGCCAACCTGCCGCCTGAGCTGGAAGCCCCCGATGTGGCCCCTGTCCATTTACCGCAAGTCGTTGAAGAGCCTACGGCTTTTCAAGGTGAAAAAGTCCGCTGGGGAGGAGTGATCCTGAGCGTGGAAAATGAAACAAAGGAAACCTGGGTGCAGATCCTGGAAAAGCCTCTCAATCGTTCGGGTCGCCCTAAAGAATCCGCCCAACCCCGGGGCAGATTTTTGATGCATACCACGACTTTCCTCGACCCGGCCATCTATTCTCAGGGCAAGGAATTGACAGTAGTCGGGACTTTAAATAGCATGGCGGAACGAACGGTGGGCAAGCGCAAAATCCAGCTTCCGGTCATCGAGGCAGAAAGCTGGCGGCTGTGGCCCGAGCAAACCTCGGTCGGAACGCCCGCCTACCCTTATTGGTGGTATGATCCTTGGTGGGGGTTGTATTATCGTGGCTGGCCTTATTGGTATTACTAATCTGAACTTCGAATAATTTATAACATGGAACAAATACCACAATTGTGGAAACATTTTTTCCCGCAATTTTTCAATAACCCCGACCCCGAAGTCCGTTCCCTGATGCAAACGGCTACGTTGGTAAATCTGCCTGCAGGGAAAACGCTCTTTTATCCGGGGGCTCCCTGTCAAAACTATGTCTTGGTGGTAAATGGCACCATCCGCGTCCAATTAATTGCCGAATCAGGCCGCGAAATTCTGCTATATCAAGTCAAGCCAGGAGATTCCTGCGTTTTGACTACATCTTGCTTATTGGGACAAAAGGCCTACCCGGCCGAGGGTGTCACCGAAGACGAGGTCAGCGCCTTTGTCATTAGCCAGAATAAGTTCCAACATGCACTCAATCATTCCGAGTTTTTCCGTCAGTTTGTTTTTGACAATTTCTCGATGCGCTTGGCGTCAGTAATCACACGGATGGAAGAAGTCGTGTTTGAAGCGTTGGAACAGCGCTTGGCCAAAATATTACTCGCAGCGCCCGAAGGAAAGTTGAAAAAAACCCATCAAATTCTGGCATCAGAGCTGGGAACCGCGCGGGAAGTGATCTCCAGAAATTTAAAGCGTTTTGAACGTTACGGCTGGATTACACTTGGCCGCGGCACCATAACGATCCAAAATCCCCAGGCTTTACAAAAACTTGCCGACTCAAAATAAATAGCGTTTGCCCGGGCCTGACGGTTCAAGATGAATTTTGGGGCTTTTCCCAAATTATGTGACTCAGTCACTGAAACTTGCTTGCCCCTTTTCTAATATCAATGCCGTCCCAGAGGTTGCATCTATTTTCTGGAATCACTGACCAAGGTCGAGATTCCTTGGATGCACATCAAGCACAAAATTCACAACAGGAGAATCCTATGAACTTTCTATCCAGCATCATCGGCGTCAATCTTATGAACCCCCACGCCATTCCCTTTGCCGCTCCCATTGTGGTTGCTTCATTTACTGGCTTCGCCATCGGCTTCACTATTTTGAAATTCATGGATAAATCCACCCTCATTGAAAAAGTTGTCAAAAGAAATTCCCATCTGGATTAAGGAGCCTCTGATCAAGTCAGAGGCTCCTGCGGCACATGGAGGTGCTGCCAAAGTCAGTCACTGTAAGTGACTGACTTTGTAAGAAAAACAAAAATCGCAATTTTTGTTTTTCACTCTTTGAACAAGTCAAGGATGACTTCTTCAAAGGTTCCTTAACCAATTCGTTTCTGCCGTCATCAAGGCATTCCCCCTCTGCCTTGATGACGGCTCCCTTTCCTTTTTCAGATTCTCCAAGCACTTATCCAATTGCCCGGGTAAGAAATCTGTGAGCAACTCATGCTTGACTTGTTATATCTGAAAACATATAGTAAAATCAATAACTTATAATTATAATCTTTGACAAACTCTCCATGGGCCACAAGAAGCTTTGAGCTCATCAAAGCGTCCCTGATTCTCTAGCCCAAGGCAAGTTTTTTCATCTGTCACCCAGGCTGGTATAATTCCTGCATACTAATTCCTTTACCTTCAATCAGGAGAAATAAATGTCAGGATGGTTTGCTGCCTTTGCCATTGCGGTAGTTGCATTCATTGGCGCCTTGGCTGCCGGCTTCGCTCCCCGCTATCTTTCCACCGCCAAACCTGCATTGTGGATAATGGTTTCCGCAGTTGCCGCAGGACTATTACTGGCATCGGCGATGGTCATCGTCATTCCTGAAGGTTTTGAAGTGCTTTTTCTCACTCACGAATCTGGACAGCAACCCCATGCTGACTCCTTCCTTGGGCTACCGCCAGTATTGGCCTCTGGACTGGCCATTTTGGGAGGTTTTTTCCTGATGTTGGGCCTGGAAACCAGCGGGATGGGCCATGAAATCCCTGAACAGCAGGGAACGGTGCAAATTCTGTCCATCGGTCTCGGGCTGCACGCCCTCACCGACGGCCTAGCCATCGGCGCCAGCTTGGCTACCGGCTTGATGGCTTTAACCTTGCCCATTCTGGCGGCAGTGATGGTTCATAAAATACCGGTTGCGTTCGGACTTGGGGTTTTTTTATGGCAGGGAGAGCACAACCACCGCATAGACCCGCTACGAACGCTTTTATTGTTCAGCGCGGCAACCCCGGTAGGGCTTTTGATTACCTTTTTGTTTCTGCGGCAGGTACCCCATGAATGGATAGGGTTGATGCTGCTTTTTTCCGGCGGTACTTTCCTTTACGTGGCAACTGTTGACGTATTGGCCAAAGTCAAAAAAGAACAATCGGGGAAAATTTTGCTCCAACGGGTAGGAATGGGGGTCGTATTGGTAATTGCTTCTCTGATCGTTTTTCAGCTACTGGGACTGGAAGCCGAATTCCATGGTTAACCTCTCAAAGATCACAAAATAATCTGCTTTAAAAGCGTTGTTTTTCAGTAATTTGGGGAAGAAACCAGTTAGCACCTGCAACGGGCTGAGCTTTGACCGATCGTGATATGGGCTAGAATAACGTTAAGAACCATTAAAAAATCATCTACCCGACAAGACATCCATGAAACAAAGCCTGCAACTTCGTTTAGGCCAACAACTTACGATGACGCCCCAGTTGCAGCAAGCAATTCGCTTGCTGCAGCTTTCTTCCATCGAACTCAAGCAGGAGATCCAAGAAGCACTGGAATCCAATATCATGCTGGAAGTGGCGGAAGACAACGCCGCTCCTGAAGTGAATGATGAGGCTAAAGCCGCATCCAGCGAAGATCAATCCATCACTGCCAGCAGTGATAAAATTCCTGAGGAACTGCCTCTCGATACCAGCTGGGAAGATGTTTATGACAATGTTTACAGCACCTTGGGACCGGCGGATTCAGATTCGGAGTACGCCCAACAAAACGCCAAGCCCGAAGGGCTGCACGAACACCTTCAACAACAACTGGAACTGGCCCGCTTCAGCGACCGGGACCGCACTATCGCTGCCGCCATCATCGATACCATTAATGAAGAAGGTTACCTTTCCATTCCGTTGATTGAATTATGCCATGACCTTGGCAGCCAATTGGAGGCATTGGAACTGGACGAAGTCGAGGCAGTATTGCATCAGGTTCAAAATTTCGATCCCCCAGGCGTTGCAGCGCAAAACCTGGGCGAATGCCTTGCCATTCAACTGCGCCAGTTGCCACCTGAAACGCCCTGGCGGCGGGAAGCTTTTCTACTCGTTACCGATCATCTGAAAGCACTGGGCGATCAAAATATTGCGGCAATAAAAAAAGCCTTGCAAGTCAGTGATAGCGAACTGGAACAAATTATTGCCCTCGTCAGAAGTTTGAATCCTTACCCTGGCAGTGAATTTTCCGTCAACCAAACAGAATACGTCGTTCCCGATGTCTTCGTTTTCAAAAAAAATGGCCGCTGGGAAGTGTCTCTCAATCCAGAAGTTGCCCCCAAGCTTCGCATAAACCCTTATTATTCCAACATGATCAAAAGGGCGGACAACAGCGAAGACAATCAAAGCA
>JALSQY010000365.1 GCA_026985035.1 Methylothermaceae bacterium | reverse complement strand
TCCATGCTTCTCTGTTGCCGCGATGGCGCGGCGCCGCGCCGATTCAAAGGGCGATTTTGGCGGGTGATAAGGAGACCGGCGTTACCATTATGCAGGTGGTGCCGGCGTTGGATGCCGGCCCCATGTTACTGAAAAAAACCATTCCTATTGGTTCTGCAGACACGGCCGGAACCTTACATGAAAAACTTGCCAAGCTGGGGGCGCAAGCTTTGGCCGAAGTCCTTCCCTTGCTGGAAGCCGAATCCATTTCACCGATGCCCCAGGACGAATCGCAGGTGAGCTATGCCGACAAGATTCGAAAAGAAGAGGCCCATTTGGATTGGTCTTTATCCGCCGAGCAGCTGGAACGGTGCGTCAGGGCTTTCAATCCCTGGCCGGTGGCCTATGCCCTTTGGCAAGACAAAGTGCTGAGAATCTGGCGGGCGGAGGTCTTGGACCAAGACACTACGGCAGAACCTGGCACCGTTATTCTGGCCAAAAAGCAGTTACTGGTGGCAACGGGGCAAGGAGTTTTGCGTTTGTTGGAGGTGCAACTGCCTGGTGGCAAGCGGATGATGGCGGAGGCTTTCCTCAATGCCCACGATTGTAGCGATGCACAGTTTAAGTAAAGCCATCCTGGCCTACATAAGTAGCCCCATGATTCAGTTGCTTGAGGTTCGCCGTGAAAGAGGCGGCCGGGACAAAGGCCATGGCTTTTGGGATACTGTGAATACAGCCAGGTAGACTTGATCGTGCTTACTCCGGGGACTGTCCGGCGTTGTTTTTTCCCTTCGTAGAATACGGTATTTAGATGGTATGGGTGATCGATGTAAAGGTCACCGCCGTTAAGCTGAACAAGGTTCATTCATGGCTCAAACTCGCCGCACCGCTGCCTGGATTTTGACCCGCGTGATTGTGGAAGGACAGTCCTTGACTGATGCTTTGTCCGCTTTGGAAACGTTGCCCGCCGAACAAAGGCCTTTCGTCCAAGCAGCCTGTTACGGGGTTGTGCGCTGGTATCACCGTTTGGACTTTATTTTATCCCGCCTCCTCCGTAAACCTGTCAAGGATAACGAAATCAAAATGTTGGCTTTGCTGGGCTTGTATCAACTCCGGTGTATGGAGGTCAAGCCCTACGCCGCGGTATCGGAAACCGTCTCGGCGGTTGGCCGCAAGCAATGGGCAAAATCTCTATTGAATGCTTTGCTGCGAAATTATTTGCGGCGTCGAGAAGCACTGGAAGCCGAGGCGGATGCCGACCCTGTCGCTTCAGTGAGTCATCCCTTGTGGTTGCAAAACAAAATTGCCGAAGGTTGGCCACAAGATAGTACCGGGATTTTCCAGGCAAATAATCAGCAAGCACCGATGACGCTGCGGGTGAACCTAGAAGCTGTGACCCGCGAAGAATATCAGCAAAGATTGAAACAAAGCGGCTTAAATGCCACCCCGGTGGCAGGTATAGACTCTGCCTTGATGCTGGAAAGACCGGTGCCGGTTCAACATTTGCCGGGCTTTTGCGAAGGCTTGGTATCGGTTCAAGATGCCGCCGCCCAGTTGGCGGCACCTTTGATGCTGTTATCATCCGGCCAGCGGGTTTTGGATGTTTGCGCCGCGCCTGGCGGTAAGACCCTGCATTTGTTGGAGCATTGCCCAGCATTGCAAGCTGTAGTTGCCCTTGACGTTGATGCAAAACGGTTACAGCGGATACAAGAGAATTTGAACCGGAGGGAAAAGCCCATGCC
>JALSQY010000364.1 GCA_026985035.1 Methylothermaceae bacterium | reverse complement strand
CAAGCAACCGTTCGGGTTATTTATGAAAACCGCTGCGATGCTCCTCGCTCTCCCACGGGCTTGTCTTCCCAAAGGGGCATCGAGCTATCGCACCGGACTAAACCAAAATAATTCATCTTACAATACGAAAATATACAAGGGGAACGATGTGCTGGGTATCCGTCTTGGAAACCGTGTAGCGCCATTCTGCGGCATCCAGATCAATGTCAGCCCATTCGGCGTGTCGCAGTTCTCCGGGGCGGACAAAGACCAGCGGGGCAAGGCGGAGGGCGCAGCGCACAATCAGGGTGCCTTCGTAGACGTCTATGGCCCGGAGAACTCCGCCGACTTGTTTCGGGTCGGTCACTGCGGCAAAGTGGGTGCCTTTGACTGGAGGGAGTGCACCTTTGAGGTCACCAGTCGGATCGCGTTCAGCACGCCCGGTGGCAACCGCGTAGCGGAAGATCTGTCCACAGTTGCCTAATGCACGGTGGGCGGTTTCCAGGGCTCCACGTTTTTCTATGCGGCGGATCACTTCCAGCAGTTGTGGGGCAGTGATTTCAGCAATGGGCTTGTCGCCGATCCAAGGGAAGATGTCCCGCTCCAGACGGCGGATGATCCGGTCGCCATGATTCGCGGACCAATTGGGGGCGTGCTTGGCATACCACTCCCGCGCCACCACTTCGAAACTATTGGCCTGTTTCGCCACCTTTGCCGCTTTCCTGGCCTTGCGGTGTTCGCCGGGATCAATGCCCGCCGCAACCAGCTTACGGGCCTCATCCCGTCGTTCCCGGGCATCCTTCAGGCTCACATCGGGGTAGGTGCCGAGGGAAAGCAGCTTCTCCTTGCCGTCGAACCGATATTTGAACCGCCACCACTTGCCGCCCTTCGGGGAGACGACCAGGAACAGCCCGCGCTCATCAAACAGCTTGTACTGTTTGTCCCTGGGCTTGGCTTTCCTGATTGCGGTATCTGTCAGTGGCATTTGGGGTAACTCTTCCGGTCGCTGCGGGGTAACCCCAAAAGTTACCCCTGCCAGGTTCAGGATTATATGGGGTAACTTTAGACCTTATTGGACAAGGAGGCAATAAAAAATCCCGCTGTTATGCGGGCTTGTGGACTTTCTAGGATGTTTTCTGGAATCGAATTGGTGGAGGCGGGGGGAATCGAACCCCCGTCCGCGAATCCTCCGCCTCAGGCTCTACATGCTTATCCGTTCTATTGGTTTAACCGTTTGCTACCCGAACGGCGGGGAAGACAAACGGCGAGTCTGGAGAGGTTTTTAACGGATCCACGCCAGACACGCTTCACCGCGAGCTTGTGAGATATGACACCTGAAATCCGGACGCACAAGCACGGCTCCGGTCAGATGGCACCCTACTGGGTTTTAAGCAGCGAGTGCGAAGTTGTCGTCGTTGGCAACTATAAGTTTGCAATGTGTTTTACGAGGCCACTGCACCTCGGCATGCACCTGCAGGTTTCGCGATCCGCGTCGAAGCCAGATCGCCCCCTCGGTACTTATCAATAGACTCGGCTTGATTGGGAAAAGTTCCTTAATCAGAGTCGCTAGTTTAGCGCTAAATTGAGCTTGGATTCAAATTTTATAATAGGACAATCAGGACGACGTCATCTAACACCCCCTAGGACCCCCGCCCTTTATCAGGTCAATCGCCACTGTGGCGCGGGAAGGGTGAGGTCACAGTCTGATGGCCCGATCTACGCAGGAATGGAGGCAAAGGTGGC
>JALSQY010000363.1 GCA_026985035.1 Methylothermaceae bacterium | reverse complement strand
CGTAGAGAACAAACCTCGGGAATACGCACATTTGCCAAAGCTCTCGGCCGTTCGCGCGGCTGGCTTGAGTAAAGGTAAAGTGGCCCCAGGAACCCGGGCAGCGAGCTAAGGTGTATCCCGAAACGATAAAAGGGGTACGGCATGGCGAAACATCGATGGAAGTTTACGGATCAGTTCAGGGCAAAGACCACACTTGAGGGACTGCGAGGGGACAGTACAATCCAGGAGATAGGAAGATCGCGGCGCGGCATCAGAAGGGACACCCAAACCAGGTGGCGCTTGGAATCGGCAAGCGGTTGAAGGGATGGCTGACGTGTTTGCCCGTGGCGGCAAGCCGGAAGGTCCGACCGAGGTTGGGGTAACACTGTAACGGGTCATTCCAACGTGAAAATGTTGAAAAATATGGGGAAGAGATCAGGCAAAAGGTTTTGGCCACACAGGCGCAAGAAGCTTGAAACCGCATGGTCCAAAACATGAACGTTTCAACACTTGTTTCAATAATGAAGCAGAGGGAGGCAGCGGATGACGCAAGTCTTTGAAATCATTGGAGGCGAGTAGGCGCTGGTGCCGCTGCTGTGCGGGTAATATCGCGTCAGGCCCGGCGTCATCCAGCGGGCATACCTGCGCGCGCCATTGTCAAGCGCTTTGGACCAGAGAGCGCGTCGCGGGCCTCCTGACGAATGCGTTCTTTCAGTGCCGCGTCTGACGCATCGATTGAAAGCTTGGCAAGTGGTTCGTTTCCAGCTTGGTCGCGCGCAAACTGGTCCCACCCAACCGCCGTCGTCGGCAATTCATTTCTCCGCCGCCGATCGTGCACAAGCAAGCCGGATCAAGCACAACCCCCTCAACAATCCGAGCGCTGACGCGCTCATCCAGCCGATTGCCAAATACACGGGCAAGCGCGATTTCGAGTTTGTGTTTAGCGTCAGAAAGGCGCTTCGCTTGGTGAGGCGGAAGAACCGCCATTTGTGCGTCGATCCGGGATTGGCGACGCTTTTCCTTTTCCCATTCATCATTGAATGCGTTCATTTCATGTATTCCTTCCGGTGGGCCGCGTCAGCGGCAATGAGGTAGTTTTCCATTTGATCAGAGGAGCTTGCCTTTTCCCGGCAACGTGCCAGAAAGTCTGAGAGCCGATTCCGGCGCGCCTACCTCCACCCTTAGACCCTGACGGGTCTTTCTTGTAACTCAGCGAATATGGGCGCAGCACGATCATGCGGGCGCGATGACGGCCCCAGCCGGTGGCCTTGCGCAGATCGGCAACACCCAGCGAGAAGCTGTTCATCGTCGCTTTCCTGTTCTGGGAATGTGTGATGCCCGCTGGGCACCGACTTCACTGCCCCCGGCAGTGGTGTCAGGTCCGAGTATAAGCGATTTTGCGGAAATTTCCAAACCACAACGGTTTTGTTTAGCACAGTGGGATATTCTGCGATTGTTAGAAAAGTATCAGGTGCACGTACATCATCGAAAGGAGAGAGGCGTTCATGAGAAAATTGCCAAAAAGCTTCACAGAAATCCTTGATCGCGAACACCGTTGGCCCAAGAGGGGTGATCGGCTGTTGCGCTCATCAAACAACTGGGACCTAGAGCATTTCGAGATTAGCTTAAGACATATCCTGCAGCCTTGAAATAGTTCCAGCATTCTTTCGGGTCGTAGAGGTCGCAGATTTCGCCGATGGCCTCGAATACCGCTGTGAAGGAGCGCGCGCCGATGCGCCTGAGGTGGGCTT
>JALSQY010000362.1 GCA_026985035.1 Methylothermaceae bacterium | reverse complement strand
GTCGCATAGCTGTAGAACAACAGCCCCAGCATCACGGCAGGATGATAGGGCTGTTTCCCTCCCCCACCATAACGCTTCACCCGTTCACTCAGGTCGAGCTGATCCACTATATCCACCACAAAGCGCGCCAGATGTTTCTCCGGTAACCCGTCTTGCAACGACGGTGGCAACAGGTACGCGGTATATCGATTGATCGGCTGGAATTTGCTTGACATGCTGGCTTCGACCCTTTCTTGGTACGATATCCCTATTCTATAGGAATGCAGGGGCTAAATCCGACAGACTCCTAGGCGATGACAAGCCGCGGAAAAGTGACTTTCGCCTCGTCACGGCAACGAACATCGACGATATCGAACTCCGACGCCGCCTCGATGCAGATTTCTTTGATCGCATAAGTCTTTTAACTCTTGTCCTTCCCCCTCTACGCGAAGTTCCCGAAGAACTACCATGGCTTTGGGAGGCCGTTTACAAGGAGGCTTCGTGGCGTGCAGGTGTTTCAGCAAGCCGGGCCTTGATGGGGGCGCCCTACCATCGGAGTAGCGTTGCGCATCTCCGGCGGCATCCACTCTCTGGTAATCTTCGAGATTTATTTCGGGTTGCGTATCGAGTGCTGGCCGCTCGTAGTGAGAGCGAGCAGCCGATGTCGCCATCCAATGCGGTCGCTTACGGTATCGATGGGCTTGGGGGCGCTCCTGAAGGGGGAGGATCGCAGGACACGCTCGCTCGGTCAGTGGCGGCAGCATTCGCACATGGTGCAACGATAGACGACCTTATTGGAAAGGATGAGTCAATTGACACCCGCAAGATTCTGGCTGAGGTGAAAGCCTACATCGCAAGAGAGGTGAGGAGGATATCTCGTGACCGAGACATAAAGCCAAAGGATCTCTGTGACGTCTCAGACCGTTCACTTCGGGAGTGGGAACGTAACGGCTTAGGGGGGCGGAAGAAATCCGCACAAATAAAGAAAAAATCTGCTGAATAATTGATGTATAGGTTAATGTCTGTTTGCAGTTGCACATCAATTTCTTGCAAAAAACTATATATAACAATAGCATGAGAGAGATACACAGGGGTTTCTGATAAATTGGTACGGACTTTGCTGAGTATTGAGTTGAGAATGCTGGCGGGCAGGCCGTCGGTGTCCACAGCCAGGGGAAGCCATATGAACGCCAGTCAAAGCACTATCGACCTTGCAGATAGCCACAAATTGACCCGCCACGCTCGGGATCGAATGTGTGAACGCAGCCTATCATCCAACATGGTGCGCAGGGTTCTCAATTGCGGCCGAGTAGCCTACGTTCGAGGTGCAACTATCTACGCCGTCGGCCGGAAAGAGATCAGGCGTTTCGAGGAAAAGGGCATAGACTTATCCGACGTGGAAGGAGTTCAGGTTGTGTGCAGCAAAAGCGGGGCGGTTATGACCGTCTATCGCAATCGCGACTTCCGCAGTCTCCGACCCCGAGGGCGCCGCTCTCACCGACGCCATTGCTAATGTCAAGATAGTTGTCGCATTTTCTACGCAGCGCGGTCTCTAATTTTCCGCTCCATTTGCGCATCATTGTCAGGGTTCAGCCATACCTCTCCGACTGGTGACCAATTGCGGGTATTCCCGCTCCACCGCGCTGGATTGCGTCGTTTGGCTTGGCGGTAAACCGCATCGCGTTTTGCCAAAATGGCGATGTCTTCACCTCGATGACGTTGCGATGGTGTCACGAATTTGATGGCGCTGTGGCAATGGAT